>JAVRPG010000317.1:0-11223 GCA_032162325.1 Mycobacterium sp.
CGGACTCCGCGCGACGTCGAAGGCCCAGGGATTGGCGAACTTTCGTTCGTCACGGTTGGCCGAGCAGTACCACATCGAGACTTTGTCGCCGGCCGTCATCCGGGTGCCGCTCAGTTCGGTGTCCTCGGTCAGAGTGCGACGCATGAAGGTAATGGGCGATGCCCACCGCACTATTTCCTCCACTGCCGTGGGCGCGATCCCGTCGAAGTCCGCCCACCATTTACGCCGCTCGTCGGGGTAGCGGCTCAGCGCCACCATGCCGTGGCTGATGGCGTTTCGGGTGGTCTCGTTGCCTGCTGCCGTCAACAGAATGAAGAACGAGGCGATTTCATTGGAGGTGAGGCGTTCGCCGTCGACATCAGCGTTCACCAGGTTCGTCGTCAGGTCCTCGCCCGGGTGTTCCCTGCGTTCCTCCGCGAGCCCAACACCGTAGGCGGCGAGCTCGGACACCACCTTCACAATTTCGTCGAAGTCGCCGTATACGTCGGGATCGCCGATGCCCATGATCTCGGTGGTCCAGTGGAAGACCTTGGCGTGGTCGTCCTCGGGAATGCCCATCAGGTCGCAGATGATCTGCAGCGGCAGGGGTCCGGCGAGTTGTGTGACGAAGTCGCACTGGCCGTCGGGGTGGTTGGCCACCATTGCGGTGACCAGGCTGCGGGCCCGGTCGCGAACACTCTCCTCGATACGGGCGACCACTTTGGGGGTGAACGCCCGGTTGACGATCGATCGCAACCGCAGATGCCGTGGGTCGTCGAGGCTGATCATCGACCCGACGAACTCGGCGATCTCCGGCGCCACATCCCCAAGCGATGTGCTGGTGGGAATGGAGCTGAAGATTTCCGGGTGCCGGCTCGCATGGTGCACGTCATCGAACCGGGTCAATGCCCAATGCCCCGCCCCTGACGGAAATCCGGGAAGCTCCGGCGTCGGGAAGAATGAAATCGGTGCTTCACGCCGGAGCGTGGCGAAGGCGCCGTCCCGATGATCGTCGTCCTGGTCCCAGAACTCCAGAGTGCCGAGGTCGGCATCCGCGAGCGGCACCAGCGGTGGCGGCGTCCCGTTCTTCCGCGCCGCAATTCCCACCACGCCAGCTGTGGCCGTATGCGCCGTCATATCGGATCTCCTACTCAGCCAAACCGTTCACCGGCCGACGCGGCGGTCTAGGTGAGCGACTACCCAATACTGACACCCGTGGCAGTTCGAGCTGCTGCAATTCGGCAATGTTCTTGGTGATGCGCTCGGCCGACAGGTGCGGGCCGTCGTGCTCGAAACCCGAACATTCGCCACGAATCTGAGGCAGGACCGGTTGACAGCCCGATCACCCGAGCTCTGATTTACTCAGGCAGGTCGACCAGCCGTCGTGTCAGGCGGACTAAGTGCGACCGCAGTGTGGCGTCGTCGAGGCCGGCGACGAGCGGATGCTTGACGGCGCTGCCGATGGCGCCTGAAAGCATCGCCGCCTGAACCAACGTCTCGGGACCGGTGTCGTCACCGATCAGTGCCGCATACAGCCGCTCGAGAAACACCTGAAACGGCTTGTGCTCGGCCAGAAATCGGATGATGACCGGATCGGACTGCATGAGGCCGACCATGCGGCGCTGTTCGACCGCCAGGCCGATCACGCGATGGAGCAGCAATTCCCTTGCCCGCGGCTGGTCTTCGGCGGCCTCCGCGTCCTCCAGCGGGTCCTCCAGCCGCGCGAGCTGCATCTCCGTGACGGCGATGATGATCTCGTCCTTGGTCTTGAACTGGTGGTAGACAGCCGCTTTCGTCACGCCGATCGCGTCCGCGATCATCTGCAGCGATGTACCGCTGACGCCGTGATCGGCGAACAGGTCCAGCGCGGCGACCAGGACGCGGGTCTGCGCGGCACTGCGCGGGATGGCGCTGAACCTCCCAACCTCAGTGGAAGTCACCCAGTCAGGGTAGCCGATCGGCTATGTCAACAACACGCAGGCGCAATCTCTGGGTTTTCCCTGCTGGGCGCTGTCAGCGTTCTAGGCTTCCGATGTGCGATTGACGTGGCCATTGATCGGTCGCTCGGAGGAGATGCGAACCATCGTCGCCGCGATATCGGAATCAGACCGTGCCGGGCTTCTGGTCAGCGGACCCGCCGGCGTCGGGAAGAGCCGGATAGTGCGGGAGGCGATGTCGTCCGTCGCGCCCCTTGGTTTCGAACCACGCTGGGCGGTTGGCACCACGTCGGCGCGCAATCTTCCGCTCGGTGCATTCGCGCCATGGGCGGCCGGGACCACCGAGACTGACCGGCTTCAACTGGTACGCGGCGTGATCGACTCGGTGACATCCGCACCGCCCGGTACCACGGTGGTGCTCGGCGTCGACGATGTCCATCTGCTCGACGAGCTATCGACTTTCGTCCTACACCAGATCGTGCAGCGCGAGGCCGCCAAGGTCGTGCTCACCGTCCGTGAGGGCGAACGCGTTCCCACCGAGATATACGAGGTATGGCGCGGCGGCCAGTTCGACCGACTGGATCTGCAGCCGCTTTCGGCAGCCGAGATCACCGAGCTGTTGACGGCCACGTTGGGCGGGCCAGTGGATCCCGACGCCGCCACCCGGCTGTGGAAGCTGACGCGCGGGAACGCTCTATATCTGCGCAACATCGTCGAGCAGGAAGTAGCCGACGGACGCATTCAGCAGCAGAGCGGCTACTGGCAGTGGATCGGCGAGCCGACCATTCCGAGGGGATTGGTCGAACTGATCGAATCCCGTTTCGGTGCGTTGTCGAAACCCGTCGGTGAGGTGATCGACGCACTGGCCGTCGGAGAACCGCTCGAGATCACGACGTTGCGCCGGATCGCGGATCCCGCCGCCATCGAGGAAGCCAACCTGCGCGGCCTGATCGCCGTCGAGGCCGCCGACGACGGCATCGAGGCGCGACTGGCGCATCCACTCTACGGCGAGGTACGACGGTCTCGATCACCCGAAACCAGGTTGCGGCGCCTGCGTGGATTGGTCGCCGCCGAGCTGGCGTCGGCTGCAGGCAGCGACGACATGCGCAACGTGGTGCGGCGCGCCACGTTGAGTCTCGACTCCGACGTGACGCCCGACGCCGATTTGATGCTTAAGGCAGCAAGTGGCGCCGTCTGGCTGGGAGATCTACGACTAGCGGATCGGCTCGCGAAAGCGGCGATCCGCGCCGACGCCGCGCCACGCGCGTATTTCCTTCGTGCACATGCGTTGTCGTGGCTCCCCGCCGGCAAGGAGGCCGACGACGTACTGGCGGAGTTGTCTGTTTCAGAGCTCACCGACGACGACCGCGGCCGACTCGCGTACCTACGTGCCCTCAACACGCTGTGGGCTCTCGGTGACGCCCCGCGTGCGAAAGAGATCATCGATGACGCGGCGCGTAGCACTCCGCCGCCAGCCCGGATCTGGATCGACGCCTTCCTCACCGTGTACTGGTTTGCGCTGGACCAGCCCCAAGAGGCGATACAGGCGTCGAAAAGCCTTGTGCTGGAAGACCTGCCGGCCGTCGCGGGCGCCGAGACCGCGTGGGTGCTTGCCGTGATGTCCGCGGACGCAGGACAGACCGCCAAGGCGGTGGCCGTCGCCAACACCGGGTACGCCGTTGCGTCGCGGTTCTTCGACTCCCCGCAGATGAGATTCAACATCGCCGACGCACACGTCAGCGCGTTGCTACTGGCGGGCCAGATGGCGGATGGCTTCGAGGTGGCACAACGCGTGTACAAGCAGGGTGCCGAGATGCCGGGAGCTGCCCAATTGCTCGGTACCGCAATCGCGGGTCAAGCCGCGCTCTGCGCGGGTCTTCTTGACTCGGCGTGTGCCTTGTTGGGAAAGGCTGCGCCCGCGCTGTCGGCGTCGGGGAATGCGATGGGCTGGGGATTCCGGTATCACATCCCGTACGCCACCGCTCTGGCGATACGGGGCGCGACTGACGAGGCGGCCGCGGTGCTCGCCGCGCTCGACAAGATCCGACGTCCATGGCGCATGTTGGATTACGAGCGCAGCCTGGCGCGCGCATGGGTGGCGGCGGGACAAGGCGCCGTCACCGAGGCGATCACCACGATGCTCGCGGCTGCCGAAACCGCTGCGGCCAAGGGACAATTCGCCGCCGAGGTGGTGTGTCTGCAGACCGCTGTCCAGTTCGGGGACCACTCGGTTGCCCCTCGGCTGACCGAACTCGAATCAATCGTCGAGGGCCCGCGCGTGAAAGTTGCCGCCCGATTCGCGGCCGCGCTCGCCGGCGCTGACGCGCCCGCATTAGAGGAAGTATCCGCCGAATTCGAGCAGATGGGCGATCTCGTCGCTGCGGTGGACGCTGCCGCCCACGCCTGCAGCGCGTTCCGCCACAACGATCGGCGGGGCTCGGCACTGGGATGCTCCGCGCGCGCTGATGCCCTGGCGCAACGCTGCGGGGGCATCAGCACACCTGCCCTGCACGAGGTCAGCGAACCGCTGCCGCTTACTGCGCGCGAGCGCGAGATCGTCCGGCTGCTCGGGTCGGGGTTTTCCACTCGCGACCTCGCCGAGCGGCTTTGTGTCTCGGCGCGCACCGTCGAAGGCCACATCTACCATGCGATGACGAAGACCGGAACGACCACCCGCGACGAACTCATCGCCTTGCTATTCCCTGACCGGTGAGCGTCGGATAGCGCTATGGACCGACTCGTAGCATCAACAGTGTGAGCACGGATGTGCTATCCAGCCTGATCGCCGAATTGCCCGAGGGCGTCGTGGTCACCGACCCCGACATCCTGGAGTCCTACCGGCAAGACCGCGCCGCCGACCCCCGCGCGGGTACGCCGTTGGCCGTGGTCCGGCCCCGTCGCACCGAAGAGGTGCAAACGGTGATGCGCTGGGCGACCGCCAACAAGATCGCCGTCGTGCCCCGCGGCATGGGCACCGGGCTGTCCGGCGGGGCGACCGCCCTGAACGGCGGCATCGTGCTGAGCACGGAGAAGATGCGGGACATCACCGTCGACCCGGTGACGCGCACCGCTGCCGCGCAGCCCGGGCTGCTCAACGCCGAGGTGAAGAAGACCGTCGCCGAATACGGGCTGTGGTATCCGCCTGATCCGTCGTCGTTCGAGATCTGCAGCATCGGCGGCAACATCGCCACCAACGCCGGCGGGTTGTGCTGTGTGAAGTACGGCGTCACCACCGACTACGTGCTGGGCCTTCAGGTGGTGCTGGCCGACGGGACCGTGGTGCGCCTCGGCGGCCCCCGCCTGAAGGACGTCGCCGGGCTTTCGCTGACCAAGCTGTTCGTCGGCAGCGAGGGCACGCTCGGCGTCATCACCGAGGTGACGCTGCGGCTGCTGCCGCCACAGCACGTTGCGAGCACGGTGGTCGCGACGTTCGACTCGGTCGAGGCCGCCGCCAACGCCGTCGTAACGATCACCGGCAAGATCCGGCCGTCGATGCTGGAGTTCATGGACTCGGCGGCGATCAACGCGGTCGAGGACAAGCTGCGAATGGGCCTTGACCGAAACGCCGCCGCGATGATGGTGGCTGCCACCGACGACCGCGGACCCTCCGGCGTCGAGGACGCAGAGTTCATGGCCAAGGTGTTCGCCGAACACGGTGCGAAAGAAGTGTTTTCGACATCCGACCCCGACGAGGGCGAGGCGTTCGTCGCCGCGCGCCGGTTCGCGATCCCCGCAGTGGAGGCCAAGGGCTCACTGCTGCTCGAGGACGTCGGCGTGCCGCTGCCCTCGCTCGCGGATCTGGTCGGCGGGGTGGCGAAGATAGCCGCCAACCACGACGTGATGATCTCGGTGATCGCACACGCCGGCGACGGCAACACCCATCCGCTGATCGTGTACGACCCCGCCGACGCGGCTATGGCTCAGCGGGCCCACAAGGCGTTCGGCGACATCATGGATCTTGCGGTCGGGCTCGGCGGCACCATCACCGGCGAACACGGCGTCGGCCGGCTGAAACGGCCCTGGCTGGCGGGGCAACTCGGGCCCGAGGCGATGGAGCTCAACCAGCGGATCAAACGGGCGCTCGACCCCGACGGCATCCTCAACCCCGGCGCGGCAATCTGACGCCCGACCCGCGCCGATTTCTGCGCGAGGGTCGTGATTTCGCGCTCAACGACCGTGGTGCAGATCTCGGTGACCACAGATTTGGCGTCCGGACGTCACGTAAGGACAATTCGATTGCCCCATCCCTATTGACACACTCCTGGTATCTGTCGTACGAATGAGACATGACGGCCACCCTGTCTCATGGCACTCCGGGTCGCTTTCAGCTCGCTGACGCGACTACCTGGCCGGACCCGTGGCCGATGTATAAAGCTCTGCGCGACCACGACCCGGTGCACCGCGTCATTCCCGAGGACAAACCGGATCACGACTACTACGTGCTGTCCCGGCACGCCGACGCTTGGGAGGCCGCCCGCGACCACGAGACGTTCTCGTCGGCGCAGGGCCTGACCGTCAACTACGGCGAGCTCGAACTCATCGGCCTGCAGGACAATCCGCCGTTCGTGATGCAGGACCCGCCGGTACACACCGAGTTCCGCAAGCTGGTGTCGCGGGGCTTCACTCCGCGGCAGGTCGAGGCCGTCGAGCCCAAGGTTCGCGAGTTCGTCGTCGAGCGCATCGAGCGCATCCGCGCCAACGGCGGCGGCGACATCGTCGCCGAGTTGTTCAAGCCGCTTCCGTCGATGGTCGTCGCGCACTATCTCGGGGTCCCCGAAGAGGACCGCAATCAGTTCGACGGCTGGACCGAGGCGATCGTGGCCGCCAACACCACCTCTGGTGGCGTCGCCGGAGCGCCGGGCGGTCTCGGCAACGCACTCGGCGAGATGATGGCCTACTTCACCGCATTGATCGAAAGGCGTCGCTCCGAACCCGAGGACGACACGATCTCGCACCTCGTCGCCGCCGGCGTTGGGGCAGACGGTGACATCACGGGGACGCTGTCGGTGCTGGCGTTCACGTTCACGATGGTCACCGGCGGCAACGACACCACGACCGGAATGCTCGGCGGTACTGCGCAATTGCTCCATCAGCGGCCCGACCAGCGGCGGCTGCTTGTCGAGAACCCCGACCTGATCCCCGACGCGATCGACGAGTTCCTTCGGCTGACGTCGCCGGTGCAGGGTCTGGCCCGCACCACCACCCGCGACGTCACGATTCGTGACACCACTATTCCCGCAGACCGCAGGGTGCTGTTGCTCTACGGGTCGGCGAACCGCGACGAGCGCGAATTCGGCCAGAACGCAGCAGAGCTCGACGTCCAGCGGCGGCCGCGCAACATCATGACGTTCAGCCACGGCGCGCACTTCTGCCTTGGCGCCGCCGCGGCCCGCATGCAGTCCCGCGTCGCATTGACCGAGCTGCTTGCGCGATGCCCGGATTTCGAGGTCGACGAGTCCGGAATCGTCTGGGCCGGTGGTAGTTACGTGCGTCGACCGCTGTCGGTGCCGTTCCGGGTGACGTCCTGATGGCAGGCGACTGGCTGGCGGCGCGCCGCACCGAGGTGGCCGCGGACCGAATCCTGGACGCCGCGGGCGAGCTGTTCACGCATAAGGAGGCGGCAACCGTCGGCATGCATGAAATCGCCTCGGCCGCAGGCTGTTCCCGCGCCACGCTGTACCGGTACTTCGAAAACCGGGAAGCTCTGTATACCGCCTACGTGCATCGTGAGAGCTACCGGCTCTACCGCGAGATGACAGAGCAGATCAACTCGGTGGTGGATCCGCGTGAGCGCCTCATCGAGGGCATGCTCGCGTCGTTGCGTAACGTCCGCGAAAGCCCCGCTCTGGCATCGTGGTTCGCCACCACACAGCGGCCGATCGGCGCGGAGATGGCCGAACAGTCCGAGGTGGTCAAGGCGCTGACGGAGGCTTTCGTCTACTCGCTGGGACCTGACGACCCGCATTTGGTGGCGCACCGGGCCCGCTGGCTGGTGCGGGTGATGACGTCGCTGTTCTTGTTCCCCGGACACGACGAGGACGACGAGCGCGCGATGCTCGAGGAGTTCGTCGTGCCGATCGTGGTGCCTGCGGCGCGGGAGACGACCGGCTAGACCGCGCCTACTGCCGCGCCATCGCGATGCGGAAGCGTTCTTCCGGGTCGATGTAGTGATCTGCGTCCTTGGCGTCGTCTCCGAGATCGATCTGCACCCAACTGATCTTGCCGTTGAACTTGCTTGTGTGTGCCGTGTAGTCGGGGCTGACCGTGGTCCCGGTCTCACGGCCGACGTCGGTGGTCTCGTCGGCGGAGAAAATGAAGCCCTGAGTTTTCTCGACGCGGCCCTTGCCGACTTCCTTGCCGTCGCAGTAGAGCGTGACGTTCCCGCCCTTGCCCATGCCGCCACCGTCGTAGTCGAATTCCATGCGCACCTGGGTCGTGCCGGTCGGAATGGGCGCCGTGGCATCGATGCCGTATGACTCGATGCCCAGCACGTTGTAGTAGAACTTGGCCCGACCATCCTTGGCGTACAAGCTCCACCCGCCGAATCGGCCGCCCTGCGCGATGATCACACCGTCGGCGCCATCGGCAGGCACCTCCAGTTCGGAGGTGACTGCGAACGATTTGTTCTTCATGTCGACAACGCTGTTCTCCGACAGACGCCCCATCCCCGCGAACAGCAGCTGGGTATTGCCCTTGATCAGCGTGGGCCGTCCAGCCAGCACAGGGTTGATGCGTTCGATCTGTCGGTCATCGAGCGGCAACACGTTGTACTTGACCGCTTCGATCAGCCAAAGTCGCTGCAGCTCATGCAGTTTCTGCGGATTCTCCTTCGACAGGTCCTTGGACTGCGTCCAATCGGTGTTACCGTCGTAGAGCTCCCAGACATCGTCGTCGAAGGCTGGCATCGCCTGCCCGGCCATCTGCCAGGGCGTTCGGTGCTTGGTCACCGCGCTCCAGCCCTTGTGGTAGATGCCGCGGTTGCAGAACATTTCGAAGTACTGCGTCTCGTGCCGCTCGGGCGCGGTTGCGTCGTTGAAGCTGTACAGCATGCTCGTACCTTCGTATGGGCTCTGCATGACCCCGTTGACCATGGTCGGTTGTAGGATGCCCGCCGCCTCGAGCACGGTCGGTGCGACGTCGATCACGTGGCTGAACTGGTTGCGGATTCCGCCCTTGTCGGCGATCCCGACGGGCCAACGCACGATCGTACCGTTGCGCGTACCGCCCCAGTGTGATGCAACCTGTTTGGTCCACTGATAGGGCGCATCCATCGCCCAGGCCCAGCCGACTGCGTAGTGGCCGTAGGAGCCCTCACCGCCGAACTCGTCGAGCTTGGACGTCAGGAACTCGGGGGTCTCGATGTCGGCCATGCCGTTGAAGTTGGCCATTTCGTTGAAGGCACCCTGCAGCGTGCCTTCCGCCGATGCGCCGTTGTCGCCGATCATCAGGTAGACGAGCGTGTCGTCGAGCACTGGTCCCAGCGCGTCCAGCAACCGGCCGACGTGATAGTCGGTGTGCTCCATGAACGCCGCGTAGACCTCCATCTCGCGCTCCAGCACCGGCTTGAGCTTTGGATCCATGTCATCCCAGGCCGGGATCTCCGCGTGCCGGGGGGTGAGGACCGCATCGGCCGGGATGACACCCAGTTCCTTCTGCCGCTCGAACGTGATCTCGCGCTGCCTGTCCCAGCCGTGCGCGAACTTGCCCTTGTACTTGTCTATCCACTCCTGCGGCACATGGTGCGGCGCGTGCGTGGCACCGGGCGCGAAGTACATGAAGAACGGCTTGTCGGTGAGCAAGGCCTTCTGCTGGCCCACCCATGCGATCGCCTTGTCGGCCAGATCCTCGGTCAGGTGGTAACCCTCCGCCGGTGTCTTCGGGGGCTCGATCGGCGTGGTGCCTTCATACAGAGCCGGGTCCCACTGGTTGTTCTCCCCGCCGATGAACCCGTAGAAGTACTCGAACCCACCCCCACCGGTCGGCCATGCGGTGAACGGCCCGGCCGGGCTGGTTTGCCAGACGGGTACCTCGTGGCATTTGCCGAACTGTGCCGTGGAATACCCGTTGAGCTTGAGCGTCGCCGCCAGCGGCGCCTTGGTGTTCGGCAACACCGATGTGTATCCGGGGGCGGCAGTGGCGGTTTCGGTGATATTGCCCATGCCGACCGAGTGGTGGTTGCGACCGGTGAGCAGCGCCTGTCGAGTGGGCGAGCACAGCGCCGTGGTGTGGAATCGGGTGTACTTCAAGCCACCCGCGGCCAGCTTCTCGAAGTTCGGGGTCTGGCACGGACCGCCGAAGGCGCTACTGGCGCCGAAGCCCACATCGTCGATCAGGATGACCAGCACGTTGGGCGCACCGTCTGGCGGTCGTACATCCTTGATCGGCGGATAGCTGGTGTCCGGGTCCTTCGCGTCATACGTCGTGAGCCCGATGTGCTGTAGGTCCGGAATGGGCAGAATGTCGCGACGCACCGCGGCCGACCCTGCGTCTGATTGGCCATTGTTCTGCGCTGACGAGCTAGGCATGGTCGTCCTCTCGGGGATCTCGAACCACACTTCTTTGGCCCGAGACGGTCAGCCTATGCGGCCGCGTCCACTGGAGGAGGACATTTGACGGGCGCGGAAAATGTTCGCGGATCGTTGGCCGTCACGCCACCCAGTAGGCTTGGGCCTTAATCGATTTGCGCGGGACCTTGTAGTCCTCGCGGAAGATCTTCGCCACCTCGCGGGTCGTTCGGTTGTCGCACGCGACCCAGCCGAAGTGGTCGGCGGCGTCGAACGCCGATGAGCTGACCGCCTGCACCAGTGCCACGCCGCTGTTCTAGCGGTCCACCCACACCACATCCGAGCTGCGGGCCACCGGCAGTTGCTTGTCGTCGTCGTGGCCGGCCTCCAGGAAGACCCGGGCCGGGGTGTCGCCGATCGCGGTGAGCAGTGAGTTGATTGCGGGCAGCGACGCGGTGTCACCGACGATGACGTAGCCGGCCGGCGCGGGCTCGGGCAGCGTGAAGTTGCTGCCCAACACAATCACCTCAATGGTGTCGCCGGGCCGCGCGTCTTGGGCCCACCGCGAGGCCCCACCGTCGTGCAGCGCGAATTCGATGTCGACGGTGTCGGCCTCCGGATTGGGGTTGACCAGGGTGTAGCCACGCTGATGCAGCTTGTCGCCGTCGGCGAACCACATGCGGATCCACATCGTCGGGTGCAATGGCCGGTCGGTCAGCAGGCCGCCCGCATCGAAGCTCAGCCGCAGGTAGTGCGGGTGAGCTCGCGACAGCCGGCCACGGTCAGCCGGTAGTCGCCCGCGC
>JAVRPG010000318.1:0-18510 GCA_032162325.1 Mycobacterium sp.
CGCAAAGACCCACCCACGGTTCTGTTATCCGTCGCCTGCGTGCAGGTAGGAATGAATCTCCCTGTCACGTCGTAACTTTGCGATGAAAGCGAGATTCCGTTGGCGTTTACTCTTGCGCGTATCAGCCACCGCGCGCCGTTGGCAATCGGCGTCGTCGCCATCGCGGCGGGAATGCTGTCGGTGGCGTGTGGCTCGAACGGCACAACGGCGCCAACCACGACCACCACGACCACGACGACGACCAGTTCGGCCGCCAGCGCAGGCGGTAGCGGCGGTGGTGGTCACCACGAGCAACACGGGACGGGCGGTGCCGCCCCCGTTGAGACCGTTGCTCCTGGCACCGTCACCAACACCGAGACGGACATTCAGACCACGGTGCAGACGTCGATCGCGACGGCTACCCAGACCGTCACGGCCACTCCGACATACCAACCGCGTGGTCAAGACCCAGGAAACGGCAACCGGGCTCAGTTCGGGTCCCAGCAAGGTCACTGATAAGCAGCTGGTTAGGGACTATCCTGCGGGGGTACCTGTTAGTGCCGGCAAAGGGCTGGCAGGTACTGAGCGGCGGAGGTCAACCAAATGCGGACTGTCTTCTACGAGCAGCTGTCCGCACTCTCCACGCAGGTCGGCGAGATGTGCGGTCTGGCCGCGGACGCGATGGAGCATGCGACCCAAGCCCTGCTGGGCGCGGACCTTTCCGTGGCCGAACAAGTCATCACCGACCACCGGCACATCACGGCGATGAACCGGGAGGCCGAGGACAGGGCGCTCAAACTGCTTGCCCTCCAACAACCGGTCGCCAGCGACTTGAGGACGATCGTGCGCTCACTCCACGTCGGCGCCGATATCGAGCGGATGGGCGCGCTGGCCGTGCACGTCGCCACCATTTCGCGGCGGCGACATCCCGAATGCGCCGTGCCCGAAGAGGTTCGCGGCCGCTTCGCTGAAATGGGTTCCAGGGCAGTCCAACTGGCCCGAACAGCCCAGACGGTCCTGGTGTCGCGCGATCCCGTCAAGGCCGCTCGGCTACGCGATGAGGACGATGCCGTCGACGCCGACCATCGCCACCTCTTCACGCTGCTGATCGACTGCAAATGGCAGGACGGGATCAGTTCAGCGGTCGACGTCGCGCTGCTGGGCCGCTTCTACGAACGGTTCGCCGACCACGCAGTCGAGATCGGCAGGCGGGTGGTGTTCGAGGCAACCGGCGGGCTGCCCGACCAAAAGAAGATGGCGTAGCTCCCGCCTACGAACTCACAGGAGCGTGTCGGCGGCGATCATGGACGCCGAGATCGCTGCGGGGAATCCGCCGTAGAAAGCGCAGTGGGTGATCAGGGCGGAAATCTCGTCGTTGGTCACGCCGTTGTCGCGTGCGCGTCGAAGATGGGCGGGCAGCTCCTCGGGTCGGTAGAGGACCGTCAGCGCAGCCAGCGTCGCGATGCTGCGATCGCGTGGGCTGAGCCGCCCATCCGTCCAGACATCGGAGTAGAGCGGGTTGTTGATCAGATCCGTCAGTTCGGGTGTGAAGGCTCGGGCAGCCTCGCGGGGCGAATCCGGATAGTTCGTCATAACTCATCCCTACCAGGGCAGACGTCTCGATTCTCGAAAACCGCCTCGACAAAACATTGAGTGCTTTATGGTTTGCGCGTGCAGACCTACAAAGTGGCGGTGTGGGCCACCGGCGGAGTCGGAAGATTCGCAATCCGGACGGTCGTTGACCGGCCGAACCTCGAGCTGGTGGGCGCCTGGGTGCATTCGGCGCGCAAGGACGGTGAGGACGTCGGCACGTTGGCCGGGATCGCGTCCGTCGGTGTGCGCGCCAGCCGCGACGAGGCGGCCGTGCTGGACGGCGACGCGAACTGCGTCGTCTACGCGGCTCCGGCCGGGTCTCGACCGAAAGAGGCGCTGGCCGACCTCTGCCGCATCCTGGCCGCGGGCAAGAACGTCGTCACCACGTCGCTTCCCGGCCTCGTCTACGAACGCGGGTCGCTCTCGGAACGCTATCTCGACGCGATTCGCCAAGCGGCGCATACGGGTTCGAGTTCGATCTTCTCCTCGGGCATTGAACCGGGATTCGGCTGCGACCTCTTCCCGATCGCGCTCATGACGATGTCGCACAAGGTGTACTCCGTTCGCGGCATCGAGATCACCGACTACTCGCGATACCCGGTCGAGTTCGACATGCGCGAATTGTTCGGATTCGGCCAGCCGCTCGACTATCAGGGTGGCCTCAAAAGCCCGGGTGTGTTGACCTGGGGCTGGGGCGCGGCTGTGACCATGGTCGCCGATGCATTGGGGGTCCAGCTCGACGAGATCCGGGAGGAATGCGAGTTCCTGCCCACGCCGCGCCGGCTCGAAACCGCCTGCGGCGTCATCGAAGCGGGCACGGTCGGTGCGACATACGCGAAGTGCATCGGCGTGGTCGACGGCCAGGAGGTGATCGCCATCGAGCACGTCGACCGAATGGCCGACGATCTGGCCCCCGACTGGCCGACGGGCCGCTCGGGCCAGACGGACGGCACGTGGCGGGTCATCATCGACGGCGAACCGACCTTCGACGCCGAATTCGAAGTCGGTTTCCGCCCGGACGAGGACTCGAGTGATCAGGGCCTGCTCGCCACGGGTATGCGCGCCGTCAACGCCATACCGTGGGTGTGCGACGCCGAGCCGGGCATCGTCGACGCGCTGCATCTGCCATTGACCTCACCGCTCGGCGCATTGCATCCGCATCGCGACGGTGTGCCGGCGTTCTGACATGGGCGCACTCGACGGCAAGATCGCGATCGTTACCGGCACCAGCAGGGGAGTGGGTGTCGGCATCGCGCACGAACTGCTGCGTGCAGGCGCCACGGTCATCGGCTGCTCGCGCTCCCAACTCGACGCGCTTCCCGGGACCGACGCCGAGCCGGACTGGGCGCGCCGGTCGGCGCAAATGACGTGCGATCAAGGCGATTACCGCGCCATCGACGCCTTGGTATCGGAGGTGACCGCGACCTACGGCCGCATCGACATCCTCGTCAACAACGCAGGCGGCACGGTGCCAACCCCTCACGTCGAGGACGTGCCCGCGCTCGTCCAGCAGATTCAGGGCGCACCGCGCCGCGACGACGACTACGCGCGCACGGTGCTGTTTCACTCGTTCGCGATCCAGATGAACCTGATCAGCCCGTTGTGGTTCGCCATTCGGGTGTATCGGCAGATGCGCGACCAAGACGGAACGGGGTCGATCGTCAACATCTCCAGCGGCGCAGGCCACCCCGCCGGTTCCCCGACGCTGGTGTCCTACGGCGCCGCCAAGGCCGGTCTGAACCACCTGACCCGATCGCTGGCCGAGGAATGGGGTCCAGGTGTTCGTGTCAACTGCCTGGCTCTCGGCCCGACCATGACCGAGAACTTCCGCAGCTTCGTGCTTCCCAAGGACGACCCCCAAGGTGCCGAGTACTTCCGCAACGTTCCACTCAAACGCGCGGGCGAGCCCGCCGAAGTCGGCCGGGCGTGCGTGTTCTTGTGCAGTGGCGCCGCCGATTTCATCAACGGCACCACGATCGAGATCGACGGCGGCATGCTGCCCGGCGTGCTCTACGAAGCCGGCCTGAAAACCATCACCGACCTGCTCTAGGGGATACGCGTGCGACGAGTCATCCAGTTCTCCACCGGCAACGTGGGCCGCCACGCGCTGCGGACAATCGTCGGGCGCGCGGATCTCGAACTCGTCGGCGTGCACGCCAACGGCGCGCAGAAGGTGGGCCGTGACGCCGCCGAGCTCTCTGGTCTCGATGAACCCAGCGGCGTGGTGGCCACCGACGACATCGACGCGCTGGTCGCCCTGCACGCCGACTGTGTGGTGTACACGTCGCAGGCCGAGACCCGTCCCGGTGACGCGATCGACGAGATATCTCGATTCCTGGCCGCGGGCACCAATGTCGTTGGCACCTCGATGGTCTGGCTGGTCGCACCCGAGCATGCCGACGACTGGCTGCGCGATCCGCTGGAACGGGCATGCAAGGCCGGCGACACCTCGCTGTACATCAACGGCATCGACCCAGGCTTCTCCGGCGACACCCTGGTGTACACCGCGCTGAGCCTGTCGGCACGTGCGACCGCGATCACCGTGCAGGAGATCTTCGACTACGGCAGCTACGACGACGCCGAATTCACCGGTGTCAGCATGGGATTCGGCACCACGCCCGATCACACACCGATCATGTTCCAGCCCGGTGTGTTGACATCCCTGTGGGGCGGTCAGGTCAGAAGCCTCGCAGACGGCCTGGGCGTCGAGCTTCACGACGTTCGTGAACGGCACGAAACCTGGCTGACACCCGAACAGATCGAGTGCGTGATGATGTCGGTGCCCCCGGGACGGGTGGCCGCCGTCCGGTTCGCGGTCGAGGGTGTGCGTGCCGGCCTGCCGGTCATCACCATGGAACACATCAACCGGCTCACCGACGCCGCCGCTCCGCACTGGCCGTATCCACCGGACGGGCGCCCCGGCGTGCACCGCGCGACCATCGCGGGTGACCCCGGCGTCGAGATCAACGCCCACGTCGGAGTGTCCGGCATCGATCACAACCAGGGCGGCGTGATCGCCACCGCGGCCCGCGCCGTCAACATGATCGAACCGGTGTGCACCGCTCCCAGCGGCCTGCTCGCCGCGCAGGACCTGCCGGCCGCGCACATCCGCGGTGTGATGTGGTGATCTGGACGCCATGGCACGCGTAGTCGCGCCCCGACGACCCGCCAACGGCAGCCAACTGCGCGCCGACCGCACCCGCGCCCTGGTGATCGACGAGACGGTCCGCTGCATTCTCGAGGAGGGGTTCGCCGCCGCCAGCGCCAAGCACATCACCGAACGGGCCGGCGTGACCTGGGGTGTGGTGCAGTACCACTTCGGGGACCGCGACGGGTTGCTGATGGCCGTCGTCGACAAGGGCTTCGCCGACCTGACCGAGGCGCTGCACGAATTGCCGGCTGGCGCCGAGAATGCCCGCGACCGAACGGAATTCATCGTCAACGCGGCATGGGAAGCGTTCTCCAGTCCCACATCGATGGCAGCCCTGGAAATTCTCATCGCGACAAGGTCTATGCGCGACACCGTGGCCACCCAGCACCTCACCGAGCTCGCGAATGCGTTCGTCAAGCTCGGCAAGCACATCGGCGAGGGACTCGCCGTCCGGCACGCGACCGCGATCGGCAGTCTCATCTGGGCCACGCTGCGCGGCCTGGTCGTCTCACAGCTGGTTGTCGCGGAACCGCTCGACAGCAAGCGTGAACGCCGCGCCCTCGTCGACATGATCAGCGCCTACGTCGAGGGCGCGACGACTGCTGGAGCGGGCGCGCGCCCAGGCGCCATCTGAAGCAGGTATTCAACTACTCGGTGGTGAAGCGTGCTGCACGGCTACCGTGATATCTCACCGTCCCTCGGTCGTCGAGGCACGGTGAGCATGCCACATAGGAGGATCCCCCATGCTTTTGAATGAACCGCGGCCGGCCGCGGTTGCAGACGGTGTTGTGGGCGATGACCCGTACTTGTGGCTCGAGGCCGTCGACGGCGACGAGGCGCTGGACTGGGTGGAGCGGCACAACGGGCCCACCCTGGCCCGGCTCTCGGGTGAACGGTTCGAGCAGATGCGCGCGGAGGCGCTCGACGTGTTCGACGCCGACACCCGCATCCCCGGGGTAGAGCGCTGCGGGGAGTATCTCTACAACTTCTGGCGCGATGCGGGCCATCCGCGGGGGGTCTGGCGGCGCACCACCCTTCAGGAATACCGCAAGGACTCGCCGGAGTGGGACGTTGTCATCGACGTCGACGCGCTGGCCGCCGCCGAGGACGAGAACTGGGTGTGGGAAGGCGCCGACATCATTCAACCCGAGCGCACGCGTGCGTTCGTCGGCCTGACGCGGGGCGGCGGGGACGCCGACGTCGTGCGCGAATTCGACATGACCACAAGGCAATTCGTCGCCGACGGGTTCACCCTGCCGGAGGCAAAGAACGACATCAGCTGGGAAGACGAGCACACCGTACTGGTGGGCACCGATTTCGGCGAAGGCTCGCTGACCGATTCCGGGTACCCACGGCTGATCAAGCGGTGGCGGCGTGGGACACCTTTGGAGCATGCCGAAACGGTGTTCTCCTGTTCGGTGAGCGACGTCTCGGTGAGCGCGATGTGCTACCGCTATCCCGGAGAGGAGCGCACCTTCTTTTACCGGAGTGTCGACTTCTACAACAAGGACACGTTTGAGCTGCGCGACGGCGAACTGATCCGCCTCGACATTCCGACCGACTGCAGCATGGCGGTGCACCGCCAGTGGGCGATGATATATCTGCTGTCGGATTGGGCCAGGGGTGACACCACATACAAGGCTGGCTCGGTGCTCGTCGCCGACTACGAGCAGATTGTCGCCGGGAAGGCCGGCCTAAGCGTCGTTTTCGAGCCCGGTGGCGACGACTTCTTCGCCGGGGGAGCGTTTTCCGGCGACCGGTTCCTCAGCATCAAGCTGCGCGACGTCGCGACAGTGGTGGAGGTCCTCACCCCGGGCATCTGGCAGCCCGAGCCGCTACCCGGTGTGCCTGAGAACACCACCACCAACCTCGCCGGCCTCGATGCATTCGGCGACGAAATCTTCCTTCTCACCAGCGGTTTCGACAAACCCTCGCGCCTGCTGCACGGCGCGTCCGCTGGACCAGTAGGTGAAATCAAGTCCGCGCCGACGCTCTTCGACGCCGACGGCCTCGTAGTCACTCAGCGTTTCACCGTGTCAGCCGACGGGACGCGGGTGCCGTACTTTCTGGTCGCGCATCGGGATTCGACCGGTCCCACCCCCACCCTGCTGAGTGGGTACGGCGCCTTTCGCGCGCCGCAGCTGCCCGGCTACCTCGGTTTGTTCGGCCGACTGTGGATGGCGCGCGGCGGCAGCTACGCGCTGGCGAACATCCGGGGCGGCGGCGAGTACGGGCCGGCGTGGCACGAGCAGGCGTTACGTGAGAACAGGCACAAGGTCGCCGAGGACTTTGCCGCCGTCGCACAGGATTTGGTGGCCGAGGGCGTCACGACGGCCCCCCAGCTGGGCGCCGTGGGCGCCAGCGCGGGAGGCCTGCTCATGGGCGTCATGTTGACGCAGTATCCCGAGCTGTTCGGGGCGTTGGTCAGCCAGAGCCCGCTGCTCGACATGCGCCGCTTCCATCTGCTGCTGGCCGGGGCCTCCTGGATGGCCGAGTTCGGTAACCCCGACAAGCCGGCCGACTGGGAATTCATCAAGGAGTACTCGCCGTACCACAAAATCTCCGCTGAGCGCGACTATCCGCCGGTGCTGATCACCACGTCTGTCAAAGATGATCGGGTGCATCCGGGTCATGCGCGAAAGATGGCGGCCGCGCTGGAAGCCGCAGGCCATGAGGTCCTCTACTACGAGGAGACCGAAGGCGGCCACGCCGGGGCCTCGAACAACGCCCAAGCCGCCTTCCAGAGCGCGGTGATATACGAGTTCCTGCTCCAAGCGCTCTTTCAGTAGCACGGCGGGAGCGTGAACGCCGTGCCCTCGTCGACATGATCAGCGCCTACGTCGAGAGCACGACGACGTGAACTTCCTCCAACGCCGGTGCGCAACTTGGGTTTTGGACCGTTCCCGCGCTGCATGTCTAGAAGTCGCGTGGGTCTGGCCGTTCGACGGAGCGGGGGATCAGGTCGCGACTGCGGACGTGCGCCGCGATTTCGCCGATACTGGTGACCCAGACGTCTTCGTGGGAGCACACATATTCGATCAGGCCGTCCAGCGCATGGGCCCGGGATGGGCGCCCTGACAGGAACGGGTGATTGGTCAGCACGAAGCAACCGCCGGCGGCACGCATCGCGTCGAATTCCAGCCGCCACATCTCGATGGCCTTGGTTGGGCTTTCTATCAGCCCGGTGCCGGAGAAGTCGGGGACGTAGCAATACTGTTCCCAGTCGTCGAGTGCCCATTGAATAGGGATCTCGACCAGCGGACCGCCCCCGTCGACCGAGAGTTCGTAGGGGTGGTCGGTGTCCATCAGGCTACTGTCGTACAGAAAGCCTCTGTCGTGCAACAATTTCGGTGAGTGCCAGTTCAGCTCCCACATCGGTGCGCGATATCCGCTGGGCCGCACGCCTGCGACGGCGTCGAGGGCTTCGAGTCCGCGGTCGAGTATGGCCGCCTCTTGGTCCTCTGTGAGCCCGAACATCGGTTCGTGCAGGTAGCCGTGGTGCGCGATCTCATGCCCGGCATCGACGATCGCTCTGATGACGTCCGGGTATCGCACGGCGGTGTAGCCCGGGACGAAGAAGGTTGACGTGACACCGTGTCTGGCAAGTATTTTCAGCAGCCGCGGTACGCCGGTGAGCGGTCCGTACGCCTGATGACTGATCGCCGACATCCGGCCGGCGTGCTTGGTGGAGACTCCCAGCATGGCGGACTCGGCGTCGACATCGAAGCTGAACGACGCTGCGCTGCGCGCGCCGTTGGGCCAGGGGATCGGGGCTGCGGCGACGCTCATCCGCTGGACTTCTGTGCCAGCAGGGAGACGAACTCATATGCGAGATACGCCGCGGCGATTCCGGTGATCTCGGCGTGGTCGTAGGCAGGCGCGACCTCGACGATGTCCGCCCCGACCAGGTTGAGTCCCTCGAAACCGCGTACCAGCCCGAGGAGTTCGCGGCTCGACAGGCCGCCGATCTCGGGTGTACCCGTGGCAGGAGCGTGGGCGGGGTCGAGGACGTCGATGTCGATCGAGACGTAGAGCGGATGATCGCCGATGGCCGCCCGCAGCTGCTTGACCACCTCGGCGACCGTGCGCGATTCGAAGGCCGAACAGTGCACGACGGTGAACCCGAGTTCCGCGTCGTCGTCGAGATCTTCGGGTGTGTAGAGCGCCCCGCGAATGCCGACGTGCGCGCTGTGTCCTGCCACGAACAGCCCCTCCTCGGCGGCGCGACGAAACGGCGTGCCGTGGGTCAACGGCGCGTCGAAGTACGTGTCCCACGTGTCGAGGTGAGCGTCGAAGTGCACCAACGCCACGGGTCCGTAGCGGCGGTGATGCGCCCGCAGCAGGGGATAGGCGATGGTGTGGTCGCCGCCCAGGCTGACGAGCTTTGCGCCGCTGTCGATCAGCGCCGACGCATGTTCTTCGATCTGGCGCACCGCGGCGGCGATGTCGTAGGGAGTGCAGATGATGTCGCCGGCGTCGACAACCTGCTGGCTGGCGAACGGGGACACCTCGAGCGCCGGGTTGTAGGGCCGCAGCACGCGTGAGCACTGCCGGATGTGTGCAGGCCCGAATCGCGCCCCTGGCCGATAGCTGACGCCGGTGTCGAACGGAATGCCCACGACCGCGACGTCGCAGCCCCCGACGTCTTCGATGCGGGGCAGCCGCGCGAACGTGGTGAGCCCGGCATACCGTGGCACGACCCGACCGTCGACCGGCCCGACCGGCTGCTCGCTCATGCCCGGCACCGCGTCGTGCCGCCGTTGACCTGGATCGTCTGCCCGACGAACGCGCCGACATCCTTTCGGGCCAAAAGTGCTACGGCCGAAGCTATTTCGTCGGGTCTGCCGATGCGGCCGTTCGGTATGCCGCGGCTGTATTCCTCATGCATGTCGGCCAAGCTCACTTTCGCATTGTCGGCGTCCACCTGTAGTTGCGGGGTGTCGTCACCCCCGGTACGACGGCGTTGACGGTGATGTTCTCGGACGCCAACTCGCGGCCCAGCGTCTTCGTAAGCGCGATGAGTCCCGCTTTGGACGCCGAATACGCGGTGGCCTCCGGCCAGCCGATCACACCCCATTCGGAGGCGATGATGACGATATTGCCACCGCCTGCCCGGCGCATCCCGGCGAGCACCGCCTGGATCAAATGGAACGTCCCCGAGAGGTTCGTGTCGATGATCTTCCACCAGTCCTCCTCGTCGTGGTCGAGGAACGGCGCCATGGTCATATAGGCGGCGTTGCACACCAGGATGTCGATCGGCCCGACGACATATGGTGCGGCGCCGCTGATGTCGAGTCCCGCGACGGTGTACCCGTCCTTCTCGAGCGCCGTAGCGACGGCGGCGCCGATGCCGGACGCGGACCCGGTGACGATCGCGGTGCAGGTCACGAATCCTCGGCGCCCAGGCGTTGCGCGATGGGCTCCTCAATGCGATGGCGCACCGTGAGGTAGATGATCAGGCCCAGTACCGCCAGCGCCGCGGTCGTCAGGACGCTCGCCCAGTTGATGTACCACGGCTGTCCGGGTTGAGTGCGCGGCCAGGCGACGTTCACGGTCTCGAAGATGATCCACAACGACGCGAGGTATGTCACCGGCGCGCCCCACCGGCCCATGGTGAACGGCCCGGGTCGCCACTTACCGGTCAGCCGCGCAATGGCCGCGCCGATCACCGGAACGCCGAACGCGATGTAGAAGCCGATGATGTTGAAGTTGACCAACACGCTGTAGAACTTCGAACCGGCCATCAGGACGAACACGACCGCGACGACGGCGGTCAGCACGATGGCGTAGACGGGTAGCCGCTCCGGGCCCGCCAGCCCGCCGAGAAGCTTGGAGCCCGGAAGGCTGCGATCGCGGGCCGCTCCCCAGATGCAGCGCGACACCGCGGCCTGCACGGCGAGAAAGCTTGACACGAAACCGATCACGAACATCGCGAGCAACGGCTTCGTGACTCCCGCTCCGAGATGCGCGGTCAGGGTGTGTGACACCACGTCACCCGACTGGGCCTGGATGACTGACGGCAGGTCGGGGATGGCCAGGATCAGGGCCGCGCTGGAGAACATCACGACCAGGCCGACCAGCAGCAGCGCGAGGATGATCGCCTTGGGCACGTTGCGTTCGGGTTCGTCGACTTCTTCGGCGATCGACCCGGCGGCCTCGAAACCGAGGAACGACCACCCGACGTAGGCGATCGCGAGCAGCATCGGACCCGACACCCACGCGTCCGCGTCGGGGATCCCGGCGCTGGAGAACAGCACCGAGAACGGGTTTTCCCGATAGAACAGCAGCAGCACTGCGCCGAGGCCGAGGGAGCCGATTACCTCGCACGTGATGCTAATGGCCACAACGATTTTCAGGAATCTGCGGCCGACCATGTTGATCACCGTGCCCAGCGCGATGATGCAGATGGCGACGGTGGCGATCTGCCAGCGGTCGGCTTCACCGACGCCGAAGATCTGCAGCAGGAACCCGCTCGCGGCGTATGACAGCGTGCCGAGGGCCAAGGTGAGGCCCCATATGTACGCCCACGCGGCCGCCCAGCCCCAGGTGGTGCCGCGGACATGGCGCGACCACTGGTAGACGCTGCCTGCGTACGGCCATCGGGATGCCAACTCGCCGAAGACGCCCGCCACGAGCAGCTGTCCGATGAGCACGATCGGGAACGCCCAGAAGAACTTCGGCCCCGCGGCGAACAGCCCCAGGGTGAAGATCGCGTACACCGCGGCGATCGGCGACACGTCGGCGAATGCCAACGACAGCGCCGAGCGGAAACTGAAGCCGCGCATTAGCTGGGGCGGGCGGTCCTCAGAGATTGATTGCGTTTCCAGCGGCTGGGCCATCGTCGCCTCCCATGGTGTGCGGCACTGAGGCGTCACTTTGAGCCTGCCGCCGCCAGAACTGAAGTAGTCGTTCATACAGATGAAGCGCAGAAATCTAGACGATCATCTAAGATTGGCGGTCGAGGCGGCGCATCGTCCTCGCGGAGCGGCTTCGCGCATATGGCCTGACCATGCGGTTTTTCCTGGCAAGGCCGCCACGACGACCGCGTAACCGCATATTGCGGCCAGATGAAACTTTTCGTGAAGGCGGTGACACCGATGGCCTACCGCGTTGCCGATCTGGTCGACACCCCACATCTTCGCCTGCAGGTGCGCGCGGGTGCGGGCGGTCTGGACCGGCCGGTCGCGTGGGCTCAGACATCCGATCTCGAGGAGCCGTGGTCGTACCTCGCCGGCGGCGAGCTGCTGATGAAGAACGGCCAGACGCTGCCGGAATCGACCCGCGGCCAGACGGCGTTGATCAGGGGCCTGGCCGAGAAGGGAATGTGTGGCCTGGTGATCGGGCTGGATGCCGCTACCCCCGAACTCACCACTGCCGCAATAACTTTAGCCGATCAACTGCGCTTCCCGGTGATGGTCGTGCCCTACTCGCTCGGCTTCGCGGCGATCGGGCGGGCCGTGGCGGACGCCGGCGTCGACAGCGGCAGGGTCGTCGCGACCGAGCGCGTCTACAACGTCATCCGGCAATCGGTCAGCCACTCCACCAGGCCCAACGTGCTCAACCAGCTGGGACGCGACCTGTCATGCCGCCTGGCGGTGCTCGATGCGACTACCGGGGAGGCGGCGCTGGATGCCTCCGAACCGGTTTCGGCCGAGTTGCGCCGGGCCGTCGTCGACGAAATCGCGGGCAGGCGCGGCGCGGTTCCCGGCGTGTTGCACGTCAACGCCGAGGGCGGCCGGGCACTGGTGGTCGAAGTCCCGGACGAGGAACCGACCGTGCTGGTCACCTACGACTTCCGTGGTCCCGCAGTCGATCTCGTTCAGCTGCAGCACCTCGCCTCGGCGGTCGCAGTCCTCCTGGCGCAACAGAACGTGCGGCTCGAGCACGAACGGCGGATCGGCGCCGAGGTGATGGCGCAACTGTGCGACGGCAGGCTCACCGCGCGCGAGGCCGATCGCGAACTCGACGAGCGTGGGCTCAGACCGCAGGACTGTTCGATAGTGGCGGCCGGCGGTGTGCTGCCTGCCGGTGAGCGGCAACTGCATCTCAACCTTGGCAGGCGAGCGGTGCCGCATCTGCTGCTTCGCCGTGGCGACCTGTTGTACGCGCTGATGCCGATCACGGATGCGTCGCTGGCGGCGCTGCGCCAGCGGCTCGGCGGCCAGGCAACGGTGGGTGTCAGCGATCCGTTGGTCCGTCCCGGCCGCGCCACGACGGCGGTGCGGGAGGCGACGTGGGCGGTGCGGGTCGCACGGACAGCACCTGACCGCATCGCCCGCTTCGCCGACGCAACGATGTTCTCGGTACTGCGGGACACCGACGAGGCCCAGGTGGTCGTCGACCGAGTGCTGGGCCCCCTGATCGCCTACGACGCTCATCATTCCGCCGAGATGGTCAAGACGCTGGACACCTTCTTGCAGTGCGACAGGTCGTGGGTGCGAACGGCGGCTGCTCTGAACATGCATCGCCAGACCGTCGTCTACCGGATCCAGCGCATCGAACAGATCACTGGCCGTGTTGTCGCCGAGACCGCCGCGCTCGCGGAGTTCTGGTTGGCGTTGCGAGCCAGGGACCTGCTGGCCCTGCCGCGCCAGTAAGCCGAGGTCTCCGCCTCTAGACTAGGGAGGTGGAATCAGCATCGCCCCGCCCCGTGTTGGTGGTCGACTTCGGCGCGCAATACGCGCAGCTGATCGCCCGCCGAGTCCGTGAGGCAAGGGTGTATTCGGAGGTCATCCCCCACAGCGCGACCGTCGAAGAAATCAAGGCCAAGGACCCGCAGGCCATCGTCCTGTCGGGCGGACCGGCCAGCGTCTACGCCGACGGTGCCCCGCAGCTGGACCCCGCGCTGTTCGACCTCGGTGTTCCGGTGTTCGGCATCTGCTATGGCTTTCAGGCGATGGCCCAGGCGCTAGGCGGCACCGTCGCCCACACCGGAACCAGCGAGTACGGCCGTACCGACCTGAATGTGACTGGGGGACGGCTTCATTCCGACCTTCCCGCCACCCAGCCGGTGTGGATGAGCCACGGCGACGCGGTGACCGCCGCACCAGACGGGTTCGACGTGGTGGCCACCAGTGCGGGCGCCCCGGTGGCGGCGTTCGAGGATCGGGCCCGACGACTGGCGGGTGTGCAGTATCACCCCGAGGTGCTGCACACCCCGCACGGGCAGCAGGTGCTGAACCGGTTCCTGCACGAGTTCGCCGGGATCGGCGCCACGTGGACGCCCGCGAACATCGCCGACGCGCTGGTCGAACAGGTCCGCAACCAGATCGGTGACGGCAGGGCGATCTGCGGGCTGTCCGGCGGCGTGGACTCCGCGGTGGCCGCGGCGCTGGTGCAGCGCGCCATCGGCGACCGATTGACCTGCGTGTTCGTCGACCATGGCCTGCTGCGCGCCGGCGAGCGGGCGCAGGTGCAGCGCGATTTCGTCGCGGCCACCGGCGCCAACCTGGTCACCGTCGACGTCGCCGACCGGTTCCTGGAGGCGCTGTCCGGAGTTACCGACCCGGAAGGCAAGCGCAAGATCATCGGCCGCGAGTTCATCCGCGCGTTCGAAGGTGCGGTGCGAGACGTGTTAGGGAACAGCGACGCCAGCGACGATCTAGTGGTCGAGTTCCTGGTGCAGGGCACGCTGTATCCCGACGTGGTTGAGTCGGGCGGCGGCACGGGCACGGCCAACATCAAGAGCCACCACAACGTTGGCGGGCTGCCCGGTGACCTGAAGTTCAAACTCGTCGAGCCGCTGCGGCTGCTGTTCAAGGACGAGGTGCGCGCGGTGGGCCGCGAACTAGGACTTCCCGAGGAAATCGTTGCGCGCCAACCGTTCCCGGGTCCCGGTCTTGCCATCCGGATCGTCGGTGAGGTCACCGCCGGGCGGTTGGACACGCTGCGGCGCGCCGATGCGATCGCCCGCGAGGAACTGACCGCAGCGGGGCTGGACAACCAGATCTGGCAGTGCCCGGTGGTGCTTCTGGCCGGCATCCGTTCGGTGGGGGTGCAGGGCGACGGCCGCACCTACGGCCACCCGATCGTGCTGCGTCCGGTATCCAGCGAGGATGCGATGACCGCCGACTGGACGCGGGTGCCCTACGAGGTCCTCGAACGCATCTCCACCCGCATCACCAACGAGGTCCCCGAGGTCAACCGGGTCGTGCTGGATGTCACCAGCAAGCCGCCCGGCACCATCGAATGGGAGTAATCAGCCGTCGGCGTCGTGAGTCGTTAGTTCGTTCTCGACTGGGCGCAGTTCCACGGGGACGTATATGAAAACGCCCGCGTAGCCAGCGACACCGCGGTTGTCGCTGCCTAAGCTGCGATCCACGTCGCCAGCGCCCGAGAGCAGGGCTGGAGTTGGCACCTTCGGACCGGACGCGTTCGACAACGCACTGCCCAACTCGGGTCGGCGCAGGCGCCGCCGCGGCCATATCCCGTTCACTAAGCCGGCCAAGAAGGTGCTAGAGCTCTCCCTACGAGAAGCCTTGGCGCACAAGGACAACTGGATCGGCCGTGAGCACATCCTGCTCGGCATTCTGCGCGGCGGAGACAAGTTCACGCTCGGCTTGATCGCCGAGCACGTTGACTCAGTGCAGCTGCGGACTGCGGTCATCGGTCTGCTCGACGGGGCCGCCTAGGCGTTGATCGTCTAATCGGGGACGTTGCCGATAGCGGCGATTCGTTCGCGAACACCGAACACCGAACACCGGTGTCCCCGGCACACAGCTCGGAATCGGTTGCTAGCCAAGGACACAGGCATTCGTAAGGTTCTGATTCCGAGCATATGTGATTAGCGACACGATCGCGGGATCGGTTGAACCGAGATTCGGGGCCAACGCGTACTCCACGTTAGGGACTACTAGGCCACACGGATGACGGGAGCACGAATGAGTGCATACATCACGGCTACAGGCAGCTTTCTCCCAGGCAGCCCAGTGCCCAATGAAGAGATCGAGGAGTACATCGGAACGGCGGGACGCTCGACCTCCGATCTCAAAGCCATCACGCTCGCGAACTGCGGCATCAAGACGCGCCACTACGCGATCGACAAGAATCAGCAGACAGTCATCTCCAACGCAGCGATGGCGGCCGGTGCCGTTCGTATCGCGGCGGAGCGCGCAGACCTCCAGCCAGACGAGGTCGAACTACTGTGTGCAGCCACTACGATCGCCGACGTCATGGCCCCCGGGCAGGCCAGCATGGTGCAGGGCGAACTCGGCTACGGTCCTCTCGAAATCGCCTCACTGCACGGTGTATGTAGTTCGGGGATGATGGCGTTGAAGAATGCGTACCTTCAGGTCGCGATCGGCGAAAAGCGTAATGCGATCAGCGTCGCCAGTGAACTTGCTTCCCGCTGGTTCAAGAGTTCTCGTTACGAACAAATGGGCGCTAACGCCGAAGAGGGAACCGTGCCGCTAGAGGCCGCGTTCCTGCGCTACATGCTCTCAGATGGTGCTGGTGCCGTTGTGGTCGAAACTGAGCCAAAGGCCACCGGTGTGAGCCTGCGCATCGACTGGATCTCGTTGACTTCCTATGCGAACACGGAAACGGCATGCATGTACGGCGGCAGCAGCAACAAAGCGTGTGCGAAGACGTGGGGCGATTACCCGAGCGCGAGGGCGGCCGAGGCCGACGGCGCGCTGGTCCTGAGGCAGGACCTTTCGCTTCTGCCCCACCTGGTGAGCGTCGGGGTTGACGAGTACGTACGCCTGCGGGATCTCGGTAAGTTCGATCCGTCGACGCTGACCTGGATTCCAGCACACTACTCGAGTGAGCGAATGAAAGATATTGTGTTTCAGGAGTTCTCGCGCCGGGGAATTGAAGTGGATCGCCCCGAAATTTGGTACAGCAATCTGACCACGGTCGGCAACATCGGTAGCGCGGCCATCTACGTGATTCTCGACGAGATGATGAATCAGGGTCTGATAAAGGACGGCGACACCCTGCTGTGCATGGTCCCGGAGTCCGGCCGATTCGCCGTTTCCTTCATGCACCTCACTGCGGTGACGGGGTCGTCCGCGCCCGACAAACGACCGTGAGCGTGTCCGAAGCCACCCAGGCTGAACAGCTGCGCCCACGCGCGGTCGTATATCTCTACACCCAGACGGGACAGCTGCGCGAAGCCGCCGAAGCCTTGACCGGTCCCATGGACGCGGCTGGCTGGAACATCCGCTGGGTCGAGGTACGGCCGCGCGAGGCCTTCCCTTTCCCGTGGCCGATCAGACGATTCTTCGGGGTGTTCGCACAGGCGGTGGATCCCGGAGGCTTTGTGGAACTCGTCGAGTCGGCGGGCGGCTTCGCCACGGCCCCTGACGAATTGGTCATCCTCGCCTACCAGGTGTGGTACCTGGCACCTTCGCTTCCCATCCGTTCGCTTCTGACAGCACATCCCGAGTCCGTCCGCGAGCGCGATGTCCTGACGCTGATCGCGTGCCGCAACATGTGGTATTCGGCGGCGGTTGAGACATCTGGGTTGTTGCGCTCCGCGGGTGCACGTCGCGTCGACGTCGTCGCCGCCACCGACACGCGGCCCTCATCGACGACCCTGGTGACCACTCTTCGTTGGCTGTTGACCGGCAAGCGCGATCCTTTCCTGCGGTTCGGTCGGGCCGGTGTCGGCGACGACGAGCTGGCACGGGTCGCCGAGGTGGGACAGCGCATCGCCGAGTCGCAGCCGTGCCCGCTGGAGGCGGCGCCCGTCGTGCCAACTTTGGCTGCGGCGGACCTCCTGGCCGGCAAGGTATTTCGCAGATGGGGCGGATTGGTCAGGTCTGGGCGCCGAATTGGCCCGGCCGTGCATGCCGTGACCCTGGGTGCGTTTGTGCTCGGCCTGGCGGTCGCCATCGCCGTCGGTCTGCCCGTCATCGCTCTCGCGGCGCTCATCGGTGGTGCGCGCTTCGCCACCTTGGTGCGGGGGTTCGTCTACCGCCGAATCTCCTTCGGCCACTCTGCGTCGAACGAGGCGGTGTATGCGTAAGCCCCCTGGCATGCCCTCCTACGAGGAGCTCGCCGAGTGGCTAACCGCAAGAGTCGCTCGGACTCTCAACGTGTCGCCCGACACCATTGACGTCGACACCCCGCTGGCCGATTACGGGATTGACTCCGCCGCGAGCCTTGTGCTCTGTGCGGACCTGGAGGCGGAGACGGGAATTGCGGTGGAGACAACGATTGTGTGGGACTACGCGACCATCGGCGCGATTGCGGCCTATCTCGTCACAGAGGAGTTCTCGTCGTGATACCCATCGCCGTTATCGGCATTGACTGCCGCTTCCCGGGTGCGCCGCACAAGGACGCGTTCTGGCGGCTGATGATGGACGGCGTCGTCACCGACACCAAAGTGCCCACTCAGCGTTGGGATGTTGACACCTTCTACCAACCCGACGGCCTGCCCGGATCGATGAACACCCGACGCGGCCATTTCATCGACAAGGTGGATGCATTCGACAACGACTTCTTCGGCATAGCGCCGATCGAAGCGGCGGCACTCGACCCTCAGCAGCGGCTGCTGTTGCAGTCATCGTGGCGCGCGATCGAAGATGCCGGGATCGATCCGCGCTCCCTGGCGGGAACGCCGACCGGGGTTTTCGTCGGGGTGATGTCCAGCGAGTGGAGTAGCCTTCAACTTCTCGATTTCGCCGACGTCAGCCCGTTTCTGGGCACCGGCAGCGGCTACTTCATGACGGCAAATCGTGTCTCCTACCACCTCGGCCTCACTGGACCGAGTGTGGCGATCGATTCGGCCTGCTCGTCGTCATTGACCGCGATACATCAGGGGTGCGCCGCGCTGCGCTCCG
>JAVRPG010000319.1:0-4411 GCA_032162325.1 Mycobacterium sp.
CCTGGGTTCCCGGGACCGGGAAGCGCGAGAACGACCGTTCGAAGCCGGGCACCGGGGCCAGGGGGGTCGAGCTGCCGGCGCCGTTGTCGAACAGGATCCGGACCGGGCGCAAGCGCTCGAATGCCGCCAGCGCCGCCCCATAGCTCGGCTGCGCCTGGATCGGATCGAACGGGAGGTTGATGCCCGGAACCCCCATGGCAGCGCGGTAGATGGTCGGCGCCGTCGCCTTGGCGGCCGGTGTCAGGCGCGGCGCTCGACGGGCCACGAAGAGCTCGAGGAAGTCGAACCATCGGTTGAACGTTGCTGGGTCGAGCGAATCGATATGAGCACCGTTGGTGAACGTAAACCACCTGTGCGAGGTACCGGTGAAATGCTGGGCCAGATCGGCGCAGTGCCCTCCCGTCTGTTCGTCCGTCCATTGGCAGGCCAGGTAGGTGGGCACCTTGATTCGGTGAACGAACGTGACCGGGGACACGGGATCTGCGACGGACGGAACGTAGTAGCGGTTGGCGTGCGTCTTGGCGAGCAGGTCGACCGCCTCGCCGTGCAGCGTCTGGTTCGCCCGGCAGACGAGGTCGCCCTGCTGGATCTGCTTCAGTGCCCACGGCTGACCGCCGGTCGCTGACGCCGGCTTGGCGTCATGGACGCGGTCCTTGGCCCACGACAGCGCGAACCCGGTGTTCAGGATCCCGCCCGGGTAGAGCGTGGTCGCGCTGTTGTCGATCACCGACAGCGGAGCGATCGCGGCGAGGCTCGGAGGATCGGAGGCGGCCACGAACAGTTGGCTGATCCCGCCGTAGGAGATTCCCATCATCCCCACACGGTGGTGTAGGACCCAGGCCTGGCGGGCGACGGTCTCGATGACGTCATAGCCGTCCAGGCTCTGGAGGGTTTCGAAGTAGTCGAACGCCCCACCGGAACAGCCCGTGCCGCGCATGTTGACGTCCACGACGGCGAAGCCCAGAAGATTGGCAATCGCCGCGATGCCGCTCTGGGGTCCGGCCGGGTTCGCGTAGCCGTAGCCCGAGTACTCGATCAGCGTCGGATATGGCCCGGAGCCGCCGGGCAGGTGCACGTCGATGGCCAGGCGCGTGCCATCACGCACCGTCAAATACCCGTACCCACTGGTCGGTATCCGCTGCCTGTACCCGCGCGTACTCGGTGGGGCTGGGCGCGTCGAGAGAACGGTGATGGGCTTCGAGCGCGCCGCTCCCGGGGCCGGCTGGGATACCCGGTAGCCCGATCCGGGGGCAACGGTGCGAAACAGGGCACCCCCCAGACTGTCGACTTGCTTTGAGGCGACACGATGGGCGCCTCGCCAGAGAACCAGCCGCGCACCGGCGCGCGCTCCGGTCACGTCCACCTGCTCGACGCTCCCTCGCGCCTGGAAGGACGCCGCTGAATAGGTGCTCGCCCCGAACTGCGCGCTGGCCGGAGCCGCCCCACACCACAGAAGCGCGGCGAGCACGGCGATGAGAATCGCGATCCCCACAACGCGAACGTCGGCCGAAGCCCTCCACTCCACACGCCCACCCTGTCACATCTCGGGAGCGGCCGCCTTTGGCATCCGGCTCGGACCGTAGCGTTCGTGCTCGAGACGATGGCCGTAGCGAATGGACCTATCCCAACTGAGGATGCGGAGCGCGCCGAGCGCCTGCCGCCTTGGTGCGACGCGGGTCAGGACGGCTGGATCACCGACGAGCTGCTGATGGTGAACGGCACCGAGTTCATCGTCACGCCTGACCCGGATCGGTACCTGGAAGACCAATCGACGGCGCAGCGGTTCTTGGTGGCCAAGACAACCTCGATGGTGCGGCGTCTGCAGCTCACGATCGCGGATCTGGCTCCAGCTCGGATCGTCGAGCTCGGCATCTTCAAGGGCGGAAGCGCAGCGCTGCTGGCCTCCCTGGCGAAACCGGAGAAGCTGACGGCGATCGACCTGGTAGCCGAACCGGTACAGGCGCTGGAGGAGTTCATCGCTGTGAACGGCTTAACGGACGTGGTGGCTGCGCACTACGGCGTCGACCAGGGTGACGCACGAGTGGTCGCCGGACTGGTGGACGCCGATCATGGCGGAGCGCCGCTGGACCTCGTGATGGATGACGCTTCACACCTTTACCGCGAGACCAGGACGTCGTTCGAGCTGTTGTTCCCCCGGCTGCGACCGGGCGGGGTCTACATCATCGAAGACTGGGGGTGGGCCCACTTCCCCGAGCCGCTGTGGCAGGAGGGCGGCGGCTGGTTCCATGATCGACCAGCCCTCACCAACCTGGTCGTCGAGATGCTGATGATCGCCGCGACGGGGGAGGAGCTGATCTCGAAGATGACCGTCCTGCGTGATTCGCTCGTAGTCGTGCGCGGGCCGCTTGCCGTCGAGGGCCCGATTCGGCTGAACGACCACTACCTCAACCGAGGGCTGCCTTTCCGGCCGCTGCTGTAGGGACGCTCGATTTCCACACGACCCACCACGCTCGCGTTTTACCTGCCGCAGTTTCACCCCATTCCGGAGAACGACGGATGGTACGGCACAGGATTTACCGAATGGCACAACGCCGTCCAGGCGAGGCCGCTCTTCCAAGGTCATTACCAACCCCACCTGCCCAAGGACTTCGGCTTTTACGACCTACGCGTGCCCGAGGTGCGCGAGGCCCAGGCCCAGGCCGCCAAGAGGCATGGCATCGACGCGTTCTGTTACTACCACTACTGGTTCGAGGGCCATCGCCCCTTGCGTCGAGTGCTCGACGACGTGCTCGAGCACAGCAGTCCCGCAATGCCGTTCTGCCTTGCGTGGGCAAACGAGAATTGGAGTCGCCATTGGGACGCCACCGAGCACGAGGCGTTGCTCACTCAACGCTACAGCCCGGAGGATGACGAGCAGCACGGCCTGTTCTTACTCACGGCCATGTCACACCCCTTGTACCTCAGGGTGCAGGGGCGGCCGGTGCTGTTCATCTACCGAATCCAGGCAATGCCCGATCCGGTCGGAACGCTCCGGCGCTGGCGCGAGCTGTGGCGAGCCGGCGGTATTGATGATGTCCAAATCGTCAAGTTCGACACTCACGGTGACACCGCGGATCCTGCCGGCTACGGGGCCGACTCGGCAGCGCAGTTCCTTCCGCACGGCACAGGTGACCTGGTGCCGCGCATCCGTCCCGCCGGAGCTCACGAAGGGGATGTGATCTTCGATTACGAGGAAGTGGTCAAGCGCTACCTGGACGTCGAGCAACCTTCCTGGCGCAGGCATGAGTGCGTGCTTCCGAGCTGGGACAACAGTCCACGCCGAGGAAAGGGCCGCAGCGCCCTGCTGCACAACAGCACCCCGGAGCTGTATGAGGAATGGCTCAGCTCGGTTTACCAGCGCACCCCAAGCGACGGCTTGGTGCTGATCAACGCATGGAACGAGTGGGCCGAGGGCGCCCACCTCGAGCCTGACCTCCGGCATGGGGACGCATACCTGAAGGCGACGGCGAGGGCGCTGGGCGCGAACCAGGCGCTGGGAACCGAGCACCCGCCCACCTCCCTGGCCACGGTGCCGTTCGTCCTCCGGGACAGGTTCGCTGAGCTCTATCTCGATGCCGTCGCGACTCAGACCGTTTTGCAGCGCCGGCTGTCTCGCTTGGAGGCGACGTTGGAGCGACAGCTCGCGAGCGCTCGATCCGACGCGGAGGCCGAGGCCGCCGCGGTGCGCGCTGACGCGGCCACGTTGTTGCGAGACAACGAGCGCTTGCGTCTGGAGCTGGCAATGGCGTCGGGGCAACCGTGCTGAGCCGGTACGACATCCAGGTTGACCCAACGTCCTCAAACAACGCCCATGCCTTCGCCGTCGACCTGGTGGGGTGGAACCGGCGCGTGCTCGAGCTGGGCGCCGCGTCGGGGCACGTAACTCGGGCCCTTGCCGATCGGGGCTGTCGCGTCACGGCGATCGAGTACGAGGCCGAGTCGGCACGCGAGCTGGAAGGCGTGGCCGAGCACATCATCGTCGGCGACCTCAACGACCCGGAGATCTTTGCCGGCCTGAGCCCCGACTTCGACACGGTCCTCGCCGGCGACGTCCTCGAGCACCTGCTCCGGCCGGATCAGGTGCTTCGCGGGGCCGCACAGCTGCTCCGGCCCGGCGGCCAGGTCGTTGTGTCCGTGCCGAACGTGGGGCACGTCGACGTGCGCCTGTCGTTGATGCAGGGTGCGTGGGACTATCGCCCCTGGGGCCTGATGGATGACACCCACATCCGCTTTTTCACCCTGAAGAACATCAAGACTCTGGTGAGGGAGGCTGGCCTGATCATCACCGACCTGAGGCGGGTCCGCATTCCTGCGTTCGAGACCGAGCTGCGCATCGATCGCGCGTCGGTTCCGACCGAAATGCTCGAGTTCGCGCTGGCGGACCCCGAGGCCGAGACGTATCAGTTCGTCT
>JAVRPG010000320.1:0-4794 GCA_032162325.1 Mycobacterium sp.
GGTTGCCCGTTGACATGACCGCCACCGCATTCAACCCGCACACACTGATCGCCGAAAGCCGACTCGGCGTGCTAGCCACCATCAAGCCGAACGGCGTGCCACAGCTTTCCCCGGTGACGCCTTTCTATGACCGTGCCGCAGGCGTCATCTACGTCTCGATGACCGAGGGTCGCGCCAAGACGGCCAACCTGCGCCGAGATCCCCGTGCCGCGCTCGAGGTCACCAGTCCCGATGGGTGGGCGTGGGCGACAGCCGATGGCACGGTGACCCTCACAGGGCCGGGCACCGACCCGGATGGTCCCGAGGTCGAAGCGCTCGTCGACTACTACCGCAGCGCCGCGGGGGAACACCCGGACTGGGACGAGTACCGGGCCGTGATGGTGTCCGACCGCAGGGTGCTGATGGCGATGACGGTCGACCGCGTGTACGGCGAGAAGATCCGCTGAACTCTAGGGAGTGCTCGGTGAGGGCGGCGCGGGGTTGCGGGCAATGATCGGCGCCAGCTGGCCCAGTTGACCGAGGAGATCACCGGGGCCCTGGGCGGGCAAGGGCGCGTCGGTCAGCTGCCATGCCTGGCAATCGTTTGTCGTGAACGACGTATCGGTCGGCTCGATCTCGACGACCTGCGCCTTCTTTGTCAGCGCGTTGTCGACGATGTCGGGCCCGTTGACGCGTTTCCAGTAGCACGCGACGTCGCCGACAGGGCCTGCCGAGCCGTACCTGCCCGGCTGGATGTCCGTGCCGACCGCGTAGGTGCCGTCGGCGTCGATGGTCGTCTTAGGCGCGGGCGGCGGCGCCGGAGCGGGGTCGGCCTGGGCGGTCGCGGTGGACGCGGCGGCGCCGACGAGAACGATCGCCGCCGCCACAGCGGCTGTTCTTGTCGACTTCATGAACACGAGAATAGGCGTTAGAGCGGCTAATGAAAACCCGCCGCTACAGCGAGGGCTGCAGCGGCGGGTCATCGTGGGTTGAGCTAGCCGGCCATGAACTCGTTGTAGGCCGCGGCCAGATCGGGCGGCAACACCGAAACATTGCACTGGCGCTGGGTGTCACCGATCGGTGCCAGGATGCCCCGCAACTCGTAGTACTCCTGCGGATTGGCGGTGAAGTAGCCGCGCAGAGTGGTGGCAGCCTGCGGACGCGGCTGACTGAACGCCGCTCCGACGGCCTGGTTGGCGCCCGGGTGGGTGTCCAGGTAAGCGCGTGCGGAGCCCAGCGTCGTGCTGACGGTGTTCGACACCCCGCCGGCGGTACACACCTCGGGCGCTGCCGCCGCGGTGGGCGCGGCGATGGTTGCTGCAGCCACGCCCCCGAGCAGGCAGCCTGCAGCGACACCGGCGATGCGGCGGCGCGCGGTAATACCACTGAATTTCATGATCATTTCTTCCTTTGAATCGCGATTCGATCGCTGATTTCCCCGTCCCAAATTCAAGGTAGCCGAAGAGGGATCGGGCTAAACTCACCATCCGATCGAGCGGACACCGCAGCGCGGAGCGTTACAGCTCCGCGGCGTGAGATAGCCCTCGACATGAGCCGAATTCGGTAAGGCATCGACCAGATCGGCGCGGGGATCTTGAAAACTCTCAAGAATTAGCGGAAGCCCTCAATTGATCGTGATATCCACGGTGATCGAATTGGTATCGAACTGGGTCGGCCGTCGCAACGGCGAACCGCTCATCGAGATCGAGACGCTGTGGACCGTTGGCGGCGAGTATCCCGATCACTGGCCGCGCCCGAAGGACGGCTGGACGTTGACGATCGAGGGCGACCGGTCCATGCGCACGCACTTCTTCTCGTTGGCGGGCTTCACTCGCGCGGCAAGCATCGAGGCGGCCACCTGGGCGCCGTCGGGCGCCAACGCACAAGCATGGCGCTTCGTCGTGCTGCGTTCACCCGAGCAGCGGGCCGTCGTCGCCAAGGCCGCCGCCCACGCGCTCGAGGTGATCGAACCGGTCTACGGGATGAGCAGACCGGCCGACGACGATCACAGCCCCCGCGCCCGCAACAACCGCGCCACCTACGAATTACACGACCGCGCAGGCGAATTCACGTCCGTGTTGTTCGCGCAGAAGCGCTTTCCGACGGCGTCCGAGTTGTTGCTCGGCGGGTCGATCTTCCCGGCTCTGCAGAACTTCCTGCTCGCCGCCCGCGCGCAGGGTCTTGGCGTGTGCCTGACCAGCTGGGCGTCCTACGGCGGCGAACAACTGCTGCGCGACGCGGTGCGGGTACCCGACGACTGGATGCTCGCGGGCCACATCGTGGTGGGGTGGCCGAAGGGCAGGCACGGCCCCGTGCGCCGCCGCCCACTTGCCGCGGCGGTGAACTTCGACCGGTGGGACCAATAGGCATACTCGTAGTCCAGACACCGTCAAGGAAGAAATGAGGTGGCCGTGCGGCTCGACCTGCTCACCCCGGGCATCGAAGTTGGTCTCGTCACCACCAATCTCGAGGCGATGGTCGCCTTCTACGAGGGCTTCCTCGAATTGGAGTTCCAGGGCGAAGTCGAGTTCCCCGGCGGGTCGCAGCGGCGGTACTCGCTCGGCAGCGGTGTGGTGAAGCTCGTCACGTACGAGCCGGCACCGCCTGCGCCTGCCGCTCCCGGTGGCGGCCGCGCGCAGGCGGGAGTCCGGTACTTCACGATCGGGGTGAAGAACCTGCGCGCGACGGCTGACGCGTTCGCCGCGTCCGAATACGAGGTGGTCGAACCGGTCACCGAGTTTGAACCGGTGCCCGGCATGGGGTGGATGTTCGTCGCCGACCCCGATGGCAACTGGATCGAATTGTTCGGAACGCTGTGAGCATCCCGAGCACACCGCAGGCCGCGCCGACGTGTTACCGGCATCCCGACCGCGCGACGTACGTCCGCTGCACCCGCTGCAACCGTTCCATCTGCCCGGAGTGCATGCGCGACGCCGCCGTCGGCCATCAGTGCGCGGAGTGCGTCGGCGAGGGGGCGAAGACGGTGCGCCAGCCGCGGACCGCGTTCGGCGGGCGGCAGCATGCGGCGAAGCCGGTAATCACGTACGCGCTGATCGCCGTCAACGTGCTGATGTTCGCCCTGGAGACCGTGTCGCCCGATGTGAAGCGCGAGCTGGTCCTGTTCTCGCCCGCGGTCGCCGACGGCGAGCTGTACCGGTTAGTGACCTCGGCGTTCCTGCATTTCGGGCCAACGCATCTGTTGTTCAACATGTGGGCGCTCTTCGTGGTGGGGCCGCCGTTGGAGATGTGGCTGGGCCGGCTGCGGTTCGGCGCGCTGTATGCACTGAGCGCGCTCGGCGGCTCGGTGTTGGTCTACCTGCTCTCCTCGCCCGGCGCCCAGACGGCCGGCGCTTCGGGCGCCGTGTTCGGCCTCTTCGGCGCCTCGTTCGTAGTGGGCAAGCGGCTCAACCTCGACGTCCGGTGGGTGATCGGGCTCATCGCGATCAACCTGGCCTTCACGTTCGTGATTCCGCTCCTCGGTGGGCAGAACATCAGCTGGCAGGGGCACATCGGCGGGCTGGTCACTGGGGCAGCTGTCGCCGCCGCCTACGCGTACGCACCGCGCGAGCACCGCGCGCTGATCCAGATTTCGGCCACGGTCGCCATCCTGGTGTTGTTCGCCCTGCTGATCTGGTGGCGGACAAGCGAACTGCTCACCCAGTTCGGCGTCGCCTGACGTTTGCCCACTGCTCAGCGGATAGCCACCTGGCCATGTCAGCGTGGCTACATGAGCGTGGAGTCCGAGGCGTCCCCACGGCCGGTCGAGCGCTTCCACCGGCTTTGCGAGGTTGTCGTCGCCCGGTTGCCGTTCGGGCTGGATTCCATTGTGGCGCCCACATTTCTGGGCTTCGTCGTGATCAACAGCTTCACGTTCGCAGTCGATCTGGCGCTCCTCACGCTGCTGCACGGTCGGCTGGGGGTCGCGCTTCCTGTCGCGGTCACGGTGGCCTACGCATGCGCGTTCACGCTGAGCTACTTCCTCAACCGCATTCTGAACTTCCGCTCACACGGAGCAGTGGGGCCGCAGCTCGCGGTGTACGTGGTGGTGGTGGTGGTGAACTACCTCGCGTTCATCCTCGGTGTCTCCAGCGGGTTGGCGGCCCTCGGCGTCGAATATCACGTCGCGCGCATCGTGGCAGGCGCCTGCGAAGCGGTGTACATGTACAGCGCGATGCGATGGGTGGTGTTCCGGCGCTGACCGGAGCTCACCGGCTTGACGGCATGCCGAACACTCCAAACAGGGCCGGCTCGAGAAAAACGGTGATCGCCGTGATTCCACCCTCGCCGGGGGTGAGGACGTGTATCGCGTGTGCCCGCATCACGCCTTCGGCATCGCGCCGGTAATCAGCCACTGCGGGTTGCCCGTTCGCAGACGTGGGGGTCATCAGCACGGCGCCGGGCTCGGAGAAGGCGCGTGCGGCAAGGAATCGGGTCACCGCGTCCCGCCCGGTGAACCAGACGGCGAACGGCGGCATCTCGAGCTTGACGTCGGCCTGCAGCAGCGCGGTGAGCGCGGCAACGTCACCGTTTTCGAATGCCGCGCAATAGCGTTCGACGAGCGCCAGGAGATCGCGGTCCTCGGGGTCGGGGACGTCCTCGTCGCTGGGAGCGACCTCGGCGAGATGTGCCCGGGCCCGCTGCAGGGCACTGTTGACCGCTGCCGGTGTGGTCTCGAGCAGTTCGGCCACCTCGGCGGCGCTGAACTGCACGACATCACGCAGGATCAACACCGCCCGCTGCCGGGCAGGCAGTTCCTGCATCGCGGTGACGACGGCCAGCCGGATGCTCTGTTTGGCAGTCACGGCCGCCTCGGGC
>JAVRPG010000321.1:0-4247 GCA_032162325.1 Mycobacterium sp.
CTCGCCAGCATTGCGCCGTCGAGCGAGGCCATGTAGCTCTCGATCGCGGGCACCATTTCGGCGCGGTCGGCGGCGCGCCGCAAATCGGCCGCCTCCGTCGCGCTCGAGTAGACGCGCAATCCGCCGAACGTGCCCGCCAGAACCAGCGGCACCAAAACGATCGCGAACACTTTCCAGCGGACCGGCCAATTCGCGATCGACCATCGGGACGGTCGCTTGGCGGGTGGCTGCGCCTTTGGTTCGAAGTCGACGAGCGCGCCGTCAGCCTGCTTCAGCTGCGAGAACGCGGTCATCGGCGCCCGCCGCTGCTATCGGCTGCCGGTCCGCAATTCATTAATGGAGCTTCGTTCATAAGGCTTCCTGCTGATTTCGCCCTCGGATGGGCGCGCGTTCTACGCCGGGCAATTGGTCGAGTATGCCAGCCATGTGCGGTCGTTTCCACAATTCTTACTGAACAGACAGACTTCTTAACCGCACTGACGAGCCGTTTCGTGCTGCGCGAGCAAATGTCCGGGCCCCCGGCACATTCGGACGGGGCTCAATCGTCGGCATCGCGGACGTGTTGAATCATCGAATGTTTCGGCTGATGTTCTACTCGCCGCGGATCGCGCCCACCAAACCTATGCGGGCATACCCTGAGTTAAATCCCACCGCGGACGAGTCAAGAGTCTCGGATCTCTGACCCCCCGGGGGCTCCTCGACCAGGCCAACGGCTGAGTGCCGATCGTTGCGGGGTTGTTCGGCTTCTGTGGCCACTTGGTGGTTTCTGTGAATAGACTGAGTGTTGACTTCGCAAACAATTTCAAATGCTGGGAGCACGCACATGAAGCATCTCATCGTTCTTGGGACTGGCGCGGTCGGAGCCATGGCGCTGTCAACGGCGCTACTCGGCACCGGTGTCGCCGCCGCGGGCGACTACGACGGCCAGACTTACGCCGATGCCGCCGCAGCGATCGAAGAGTCCGGCTCCACCCCAATCGTCGCGGCGCGGGTCGGCAGCAAGCTGGCGCAAGACGATTGCATCGTCATCAATTCACAAGACCACTCGTACCTCAGAGACCCGTCCGACGATGTCTACATGCTGTCGGTCACCGATGAAGTGCGGCTCAACCTGAACTGCGCCGGCGGTTACGCGACGGCGACCAATCCCGGTGCCTCGGTAGCGAGTCCGGCCGGCCGGGAGGCCAAGGCCGCCGCCGAGGAGGCAGCCGCCGCCGAGGAACAAGGGCTGGCCGAGGTCAGCACCCCCGACGAGTAGCCGTCAGTAGCTCCTCATCGGCTGGATTAATATCCCGCCGAGCTGCAAGTGACTTACGACTTGTGGGTGCGGGAGGATACCGCGTTGTGTTCCGGCTCATGTTCTACTCGCCGCGGATCGCGCCCAACACCGGCAATGCCATCCGGCTGGCCGCCGCGACGGGATGCGAGTTACATCTGGTCGAGCCGCTGGGATTCGACCTGTCCGAACCCAAGTTGCGTCGCGCCGGCCTTGACTACCACGACCTGGCGTCGGTCAGCGTCCACCGCGACCTGCCCGCCGCCTGGGAGGCACTGTCGCCGAACCGGGTCTATGCGTTCAGCGCGCATGCCACGACATCGTTCGCCGACATCAGCTACCGGCCGGGTGACGTGTTGATGTTCGGCCCCGAGCCCACTGGGCTGGATGCAGCGACGCTCGCCGATCCGCACATCAGTGCGCAGGTGCGCATCCCGATGCTGGCGGGCCGGCGGTCATTGAACCTGTCCAACGCCGCGGCCGTCGCCGTCTACGAGGCATGGCGCCAGCACGGGTTCACCGGGGCGGTCTGACTACCTTCCGATGAGCGCTTGCGCGAAGAGACTTACCAACTGTTCCAATGCGTGACCTGCTCGGCGGGCAGCCGCTTGGCCGGACGGAAGTCGGTGCCCTTGGTGTAGGCGATCGGGAATAGGCCGCCCTGTCTGTACTTGTCGAACGGGATGCCGAGAAGCTCGGCGGCCAGCTTCTCGCCGTCGCCAACCAGATGCAGCGTCGTCCAGGCAGACCCGAGCCCGCGGGATCGCAGCGCCAGCATGAAGCTCCACACCGCGGGCAGTAGCGATCCCCAGAACCCCGCGCCCGTGCCTTCAGGACGGCCCTCCAGGCAGGGAATGAGCATCACCGGCACCTCGTGCAAGTGTTCATTCAGGTATTTCGCCGAGTCGTAGACGCGTGGCCGTTGCTGATCGCGCTCGTCGCCGTACTCGGGCTTGGGCTGATCGAGGTACGGCGTCGCGTTGGTCCGGTAGATGTCGGCCAGCGCCTTCTTCTGCTCGGGGTCGTCGACGAACACCCATTGCCAACCCTGGGCGTTGGAGCCCGTCGGCGCCTGCAGCGCCAACTCGAGACATTCCAGCAACACCTCACGCGGCACGGGCTTCTCAAAATCCAGCCGCTTGCGCACCGAGCGCGTGGTGGTCAGGACGTCATCGACGGACAAGTTCAAGGTCATTTCGCGAGACTACATTCGCTTCTATGACAGTCGAATTCACACAAGAGGTTTCCGACAGGCTCTCGTCCGACAAATACGGTTGGCTGACGACGGTCGCGAAGTCCGGCCAGCCTTGGATTCAGCAAGGAGTTCCTCGCCGCATACAACACCCGGCTGAAGATCGCCGTCGACAAGGTCTGGACGACCCCGACCGGCGGCTAGGCCGTCGTGCTCAGCGGAAGTCGCGGCTGCGGGATGACACCCGCATCTCGAGCTTGCCCATCCGGTCGGCGACGACGGTGACCGCACCGCTGGCGTTCTGCACCTGACCCCGGATCAGCAGCGCCGAGGCCGTCTGCGCCAGCCTGCGGTGCCGCGCCCATACGCCGGGCGAGCACAGGACGTTGACCATCCCGGTTTCGTCCTCGAGGTTGATGAACGTGACGCCCTGCGCGGTCGCGGGCCGTTGTCGATGCGTCACCGCCCCGGCCACCAGCACCCGGGTGCCGTCGGGCACCGCCAACAGTTGGTCGGCGGGCACGACGCCGATGGCGTCGAGGTCCTCCCGCAGGAACTGGGTGGGATAGCTGTCCGGTGAAATGCCGGTGGCCCACACGTCCGCGGCGGCCAGTTCCAGTTCGGTCATGCCGGGCAGCGACGGGATGTGCGACGACGACCCAACGCCCGGCAGCCGGTCCGGTCGCTGGGTGGCGGCCGCACCGGCCGCCCACAGTCCTTCGCGGCGGGTAATCCCGAAGCAGCCCAGCGCCCCCGCGGTGGCCAGCGCCTCCGTCTGCGGTACGGACAGCTGCAGCCGTCCGGTCAGATCGAGCAGAGAACCGAACGGCCCGTTGGCCTTTCGTTCCTCGACGATCTGTTCGGCCAGCTCGTCACCGATGTGGCGGACACTGCCAAGGCCCAGCCGCACCTCCAGTCCTTCGTTCTCCAGCGTGGCGTGCGCGAGGCTGGCGTTGACGTCGGGTCCGTGCACGGTCACCCCGTGCCGTCGGGCGTCGGCCACCAGCGACTGCGGCGAGTAGAAGCCCATCGGCTGCGCCCGCAGCAGCGCGGCGCAGAACGCCGCCGGGTGGTGCAGCTTGAACCACGACGAGTAGAACACCAGCGAGGCGAACGACAGCGAATGGCTTTCCGGGAAGCCGAAATTGGCGAATGCCTCCAGCTTCTCGTAGATCCGGTCGGCCACCTCGCCGGTGATGCCGTGCCGTTCGCGCATGCCGTCGTAGAACCTGCCACGCAGCCGCCGCATCCGCTCCGTGGAGCGCTTGGAGCCCATCGCCCGGCGCAGCTGGTCGGCCTCTGCGGCGGAGAAGCCTGCGCAGTCGACCGCGAGCTGCATGAGCTGCTCCTGAAACAGCGGCACCCCCAACGTCTTCCGCAATGCGGCCTCCATCGACGGGTGGTCGTAGGTGACGGGTTCGACGCCGTTGCGCCGCTTGATGTAGGGGTGCACCGACCCGCCCTGGATCGGCCCGGGCCGGATCAGCGCGACCTCGACCACCAGGTCGTAGAACACCCGCGGTTTGAGCCGCGGCAGGGTGGCCATCTGCGCGCGGGACTCCACCTGGAACACCCCGACGGAGTCGGCGCGCTGCAGCATCTCGTACACCGCAGGCTCGGAGAGGTCCAACCGGGCCAGGTCCACCTCGATACCCTTGTGCTCGGCGACCAGGTCGATGACGTAGTGCAGCGCCGAGAGCATGCCAAGCCCCAGCAGGTCGAACTTCACCAAACCGATTGCCGCGCAGTCGTCTTTGTCCCATTGCAGGACGCTGCGGT
>JAVRPG010000322.1:0-4415 GCA_032162325.1 Mycobacterium sp.
CCATCTTCTTGTCCACGCGCTTTTCGGCCTGGCGGGTCGGCGGCTACAACGAGTACCTGTACACGTTCTTCAAATGCCTCACCGACGAGCGCATCGCCTACGCCGACGGCTGGTTCGCCGAGGCGCACGACGACACCGCGTCGATCACCTTGGACGGCTGGGAGATTCAGCGTCGCTGCCCGCATTTGAAGGCCGACCTGTCGAAGTTCGGCGTGGTGGAGGGCAGCACGTTGACGTGCAATCTGCACGGCTGGGAGTGGAACCTACAGACTGGCCGCTGCCTGACCAGCAAGGGCCACGAGCTGAGATCGGAGCGGACCGCGGACGCCAGGAGCACAGAAGTCCAATGACAGCGCCGCGCCAGTACTACGACGACGGCCTGATCCAGCTGGATCGTGAGGCGATCACGTTGCGGCGCTATCACTTTCCGTCGGGCACGTCCAAGGTGATCCCGCTGCGGTCGATCCGCGGTTACAAGGCCGAGCCGCTGGGTCTGTTCAATGTGCGGTTCCGCATCTGGGGCAGCTCGGACCTACGCCGCTGGCTGCCCCTGGACGTGTGGCGGCCGATCAAGTCCACGCTGGTGACGCTCGACGTGCCCGGTGTGTGGCCAAAGCCCGCGTTCACGCCGCAGCGGCCGAAGGAGTTTCTGGCCATGCTCGACGAGCTGCTGGCTTCTTAGCCTTTCGGCTCAAGCACGTCCGTCCCGACGAACGGCACGAGGGCCTCGGGAATGCGGACGCTGCCGTCGGGCTGCTGATGGTTCTCCAGGATTGCGACCAGCCAGCGCGTAGTGGCCAGCGTCCCGTTGAGTGTCGCCGCGGTCTGCGGCTTGCCGTTCTCGTCGCGATACCGCACCGACAGCCGCCGGGCCTGGAACGTCGTGCAGTTCGACGTCGACGTCAGCTCACGGTAGGTCTGCTGCGTCGGCACCCACGCCTCGCAGTCGAACTTACGCGCCGCCGATGACCCCAAATCCCCTGCAGCAACGTCGATTACGCGGTAAGGCACCTCGATGTGCGCTAGCATCTGGCGTTGCCAGCCGAGCAGCCGGTCGTGCTCGGCCTCGGCTTCGTCCGGCTTGCAGTAGACGAAGCCCTCGACCTTGTCGAACTGGTGCACGCGGATGATGCCGCGGGTGTCCTTGCCGTAGCTGCCCGCTTCCCTGCGGAAGCACGATGACCAGCCTGCGTACCGCAGCGGGCCGTCGGACAGGTCGAGGATCTCGTTGGCGTGATATCCGGCCAGCGGCACTTCGGACGTTCCGACCAGGTAGAGGTCGTCGGCCTCGACGCGGTAGACCTCGTCGGCGTGCGCACCGAGGAAGCCGGTGCCCGCCATCACCTCCGGCCGCACCAGCACCGGCGGGATGACGAGCGTGAAACCATTGTCCGTCGCGACGCGCACGGCGAGCTGCAGCAGGCCGAGCTGCAGCAGCGCCCCCGCACCGGTCAGGAAGTAGAACCGCGAGCCCGACACCTTCGCGCCGCGCTCCATGTCGATCAGACGGAGCGACTCCCCGAGTTCCAGGTGATCCTTCGGGTTTTCGATGGCCCGCGGTTCGCCGACGGTCTCGAGCACAGCGAAGTCGTCCTCGCCGCCGGCCGGGACACCGTCGATGATCACGTTGGAGATCGCCATGTGCGCTGCGGTGAACGCCTTTTCGGCCTCGGCCTGCTCGGCCTCGGCGGCCTTGACCTTCTCGGCGAGTGCCTTGGCTTGTTCCAGCATGGCCGGCCGCTCGTCGGGCGATGCCTTTCCTACCTGCTTGCTGACGCCCTTCTGCTCGGCGCGCAGGTTGTCGGCGGCAGATACCGCGGACCGGCGGGCGGCGTCGGCTTCGAGGAGCACATCGACGAGTCCCGGGTCTTCACCACGGGCGCGTTGCGATGTGCGCACCAAGTCCGGGTTTTCACGCAGCAGCTTGAGGTCGATCACGGCCGCAACACTACTTTTGGTCGGACACCCCGAACATGTCGAGGTAGCCGGTCTGCCCGAACACCCGCGCGGTGTCGACGGCGTTCGGGCCACCGGCATAGGGATCCGCGCCGGCATCCAGAAGCAGCCGCACCACTTCGTCCTCGCCCTTGAACACCGAACCGGCCAGAGGTGTCTGCCCGCGGTCGTTGGCGCGGTTGACGTCGGCGCCCCGCGACGTGAGCACCTGCACGGTTTCCGGGTGCCCGTAATAGGAGGCCAGCATGACGAGCGTGTCGCCCTTCGAATTGGTGAGGTCGACGGGCACGCCGGCGTCCAGATATGCGGCGAGTGTCGCGGCCGCACCCGTGCGCGCCATGTCGAACAATCGACCGGCTAACTCGGCGACGTTTTCGGGCACGTCGTCGGGGCGGCTCATGGCGCCCAACCTACGCGTCGTCCTGGGCCTCAGGCACAACCTCGTAACGTTACAACTGCATCACTTGTCACAGCGCCTGACACGCCTGTCACAATAGAGCGGATGTTGGAGGCACCCGAACGCGAGCGATTGCTCGCTGACTCGCATACGGGCGAGGGCGACCAGCCGTCGCAGCGGGTGGCGTGGTGGCAGAGCCTGCAGGCCGCGTCGACGCGCCGCGCGCTGTTGTTGACCGCGCTGGGTGGCCTGCTCATCGCCGGGCTCATCACGGCGATGCCGAGCAAAGACGGCTCCAACGGGCTCACCGCCAGCACAATCTCGCTCGGCCCCCGCGGCAATGACACGTTCGACCACGCCAAGAACGGCGACTGCCTGAACTGGCCGGAACGCACGCCGGATGCGGCCGAGATCGTCGGCTGCAACGACGAGCACCGCTTCGAGGTCGCCGAGTCGGTGGACATGCGCACCTTCCCCGGAAGCGAGTACGGACCTAATGCAGCGCCGCCGTCGGCGGCCCGCATCCAGCAGATCAGCCAGGAGCAGTGCTCGGCCGCCGTCAAGCGCTACCTCGGTCCCCGATTCGACCCGAACAGCCGCTTCGCCATCAGCATGCTGTGGTCGGGCGACAAGGCGTGGCGGCAGTCGGGTGAGCGACGCATGCTGTGCGGTTTGCAGCTGCCGGGACCGAACAGCCAGCAGCTGGCGTTCAAGGGCAAGGTCGCCGACGTCGACCAGTCGAAGGTGTGGCCCGCAGGCACCTGCCTGGGCATCGACCCGACCACCAACCAGCCGACCGACATCCCGGTCGACTGCGCGGCCCCGCACGCCATGGAGGTCACCGGGGCGGTCAATCTGGCCGAGAAGTTCCCGGCGGCGCTGCCACCGGAAGCCGACCAGGACGCCTTCATCAAGGACGGCTGCACCCGGATGACGGATGCCTATCTGGTACCGGTCCAGCTGCGCAGCACCACGCTGACGCTGATCTACAGCACCATCTCGCTGCCGAGCTGGTCGGCGGGCAGCCATCAGGTGTCGTGCAGCATCGGCGCAACGCTGGGCAACGGCGGCTGGTCGACGCTTCTCAACAGCGCCAAGGGCCCGCTGATGATCAACGGTCAGCCGCCGATCGCGCCTCCGGACATCCCCGAAGATCGGCTGAACGTGCCGCCGATCCCGGTGATCGAGCCCCAAATGCCGGACACCTCCTCGCAGTACACCAGTCCCCAGACCACCGACCCGGGTCAGCAGACTCAGCACATGCCTGGACAGCATTCGACGGGCACGACGTCGACCTCGACGGCCCCGACGCCGGCGCCTCCACCCGGCGACACGTTCCTCAACGGGCCGCCGCCGCCCGGGGCTCTGCAGGATGGGCCACCGCCGCCGCCCGATGGTGCCCCGCTGGGTCCCGGCGCGCCTCCTGGCCCGGCTGCCCCGCTGGGTCCCGGCGCGCCTCCTGGCCCGGCTGCCCCGCCGCCTCCGCCTGAGGCCGCACCGGCCCCGCCGGGCGAGCCCCTGCCGCCGCCGCCACTGCCACTACCGGGGCAGTAGCCGCGTGGCCGTGCGGATGAGCCCGCAACGGTTCGACGAGCTGGTCTCCGACGCACTCGACCTGATTCCACCCGAGCTCGCGGCAGCGATCGACAACGTCGTGGTCCTAGTCGAAGACCGCAACCCCGACGAACCCGACCTGCTCGGCCTGTATCACGGTGTGGCATTGACCGAACGCGATTCCTGGTACGCGGGCTCGCTGCCCGACACCATCACGATCTACCGCGAAGCGTTGCTCGAAGTCTGCGAGGACGAGGATGAGGTCGTCGACGAAGTCGCGATCACGGTGATCCACGAAATCGCCCACCACTTCGGCATCGACGACGAGCGGCTCCACGAATTGGGTTGGGGATAGGGAGCCCACGTTAGGCGCGGCAACCACGCTTTGTCCCGGCCCGGTGCTATCAAAGGGCCATGAGCAGTGAATGCCGCGAGTGCCTGGCGGGGCTCGAACACTGCCACGGCACCGTCATTCACCACGCCTGGTACCGGTCGGAGTGCACCGAGG
>JAVRPG010000323.1:0-11990 GCA_032162325.1 Mycobacterium sp.
ACCTGGCCGCCAGCGCCTCGGTGAGGATCCCCACTGAGCAGCCCAGCTCCAACGCGTGACGGTAGGTCGGCTGCGGGAGCATCGCCAGCGTGATCGCATACTTTCGCTTCTCATACCAACGCTCCGCGAGGCGCCAGGGGTCGCGAGAGCGGGCATAGAGCTCGTCAAAATAGCGGTCGGGAAGGCGCTCAGTCAGTGAAAGCCACCTCTCCCACAGCCAGCAGCCGCTGCAGCGCGAACGGCGGAAGCACGGGGTCAGTGTCAGGGTAGTAGCCGGTAAGTTGGGACCGAAACTCCTTCGCGGCAACCCGTTTGCGCGCGACCGCGGCGCGGTCGGGCGCTGCCCTGGCCATCCGATGCCACGGCACGGCGGCGTCGTCCGGACGCGCCCAGTGCCACATCCACACCGGATATTCGAGCAGCTTGGCCCCGGCGCGCGCCGCCGCCACCGCGGCCGCGCGTCCCACCGCCTCGTGGTCGGGGTGCCCGTCGCCCCGCCACGTCGCGGCACACCACGCGCCAGGGCGAAGTTCAGACAGAAGCGCGCTCAGCGTGTCTGCCAGACCGATCTCGTGATCGCACAGCCTGCCGTCGCGCAGCCCCAGACTGACGGGGCTCTTCAGACCGAGACACTTCGTTGCGCGAAGTAATTCGGATCGGCGGGTGCGCTCCAGCCAGGTGCCCTCCAACGGTGACAAATCAGGGTAGGCGCCGCCGCCGTCGCTGACCGACACCACCTGCACGTCGACGCCGCGAGACTGCAGCGTGGCCGCGGTCGCGCCGAAACCGAGTGTCTCGTCGTCGGGATGCGGGGCGACCAGCAGTAAGGCCGGGCAGTCATGGAGGCTCAACTCGGGAAACACGCGGTCCCACGCTGTCCAGTCGGCGGCCGGGGTGCCCCCGCCGGCCACGGGCCGCGCGGCCAACCGCGCGGCGTTGCCGTTCGACGCCGCCGCCGCGGTCACCGCGCGGCCAATCGTCCAAGCGCCGCGAGGTCGCGTTCGGCGTGGCTCTGCCGTATATAGATGGTCAAATCGGCGACCCGGCGAGCGTGTTCGGCGTCCAGTACCAGCGGCGCAGGGCCTAATGCCCGTCCCGTTCTGATGATCGCCTCTTCCACGGTGGTTTCGACCACGGCCCGTGCGCGCCGTGCGATTAATTCCGCTCTGGCACAGTCGGTTCCGGCGTCGACCTGGCATGCGGTCGTGATCAGCACGGCGTCGGCGGCTGTCAGGGCCGCGTCTACCGCGCCGAGGTGCGCCTGCGCGTGGGTGTCGCGTGCGGCGTTGTTCTGTTCGTTGCCGACCGCGCGGTAGAGCGCCGCGGCGACACCCCGCGCTCCGCCCAGCCAGCATGCCGCTACGCCGATGGCGCCGTACCAGAAGCCCGCGCGCTGCAGGTACTCGCCGGGACTGCCGACGGGTGTTGCGCCGGCGCTGCTGAATTGAACTGTTCTGGTGTCGGCGTCTTTCATACCCGCATTGCGCCAGCTGTCTTCTAATGGGTTGACTTGCGGGCAACGAAGGTCGACGGCGTACAGGCCGCGGTCTCCGTCTGGGCGGTGCGCGGTGACAAGGGCGTGTGTGCACAGCCCGGCTCCCGAGCACCAGGACTTGGTGCCGTTGAGTTCGGCGACACCGTCGACCTCATCGACGGTGAGAGTCACCTCGGCCGACTCGGCCGCCCAGACCGCCCACAGTTCGCCCCGCCCGGGTGGATGGGCGCCGAGTTCGGCGAGGATCGCTGTGGCATCGGCGTGTGCTTCGGCTAGTCGGCCCGCCGCCACGTCGATTTCGGCGAACGCGGCCAGCTTGCGCCAGCGTTTGGCCGTCTGCCCCGAGCCGGGCAGCGGCAGATCCAGCTCGCCGGCGTCGAGCCAACGCTTCACCAGCGGATCGCTCATGCCGGCTCGGCTCTCGCGTGGGCGAGCAATGAGCGCAGGTGCGCGGCGAAACCGTCCGGTGCGCGCCCCAGCTGTCGCCGCGAGGTCACGACCGACAGATGCGCGTCCCTCATGATTCGCAGTCCGGCCGATTCGAAGCGGGCGACCAGATCAACGTCTTCGTCGCTCGCGAGCGCCGCGAATCCGCCTACCCGCCAATACGAGTCGGCGCGAAACCCCATGTTCGCCCCGTGCACGTGGCCGTGACCGTCGGGGCGACTTTTCGACCGGTATGCGGCCAGGTAGCGCCGCACCGCCGCGGCCGGGAACTCGCGCCAAGTCGGAATGCGCACTACGCCGAGCACCATGTCGGTATCGGCGCCGGTCTGGCGCAGCAGCCAGTCGGGGTCGACCACGCTGTCGGCGTCGGTACTGGCATACCAGATCCGCGAATCGTCGAGTACCGCCTGTTCGCACAGCGTGCGCGCGTAGGAAAACCCCACCGCCCGCGCCGCCCCGACATTGCGCGCGTCGATCGCCACGAAATGCACGTCAGAGCCGAACTGTCCGGCCAATGCCGCGCTGCCGTCGTCGCAGCCGTCGAGCACGACGATGACCGCTACGGGCAAAGGTAGGCAGGCTGCGGCGGTGAGCACTGCTTTCACGGACGTCGGAAGGTTGTCCGCTTCGTTGTGGGCGGGGATGACGACCACCGCCCGATCGAAGACTCGGCCGGGTCCATTCAAGGCTGAGCGTGCGCTAGTTGCCGAGCAGGTCGTTGAGGTCGTCCGCATGCTCCTCCTCCTGCTCGAGGATCTTCTCCATCAACCTGCGCGTGGTCGGGTCGGCGTCGCCGATCCAGCGGATGATCTCCTGGTAGCTGGTGATGACGATCCGCTCGGCGACGAGGTTTTCGGTGAGCATCCGTTTCAGGTCGGCTTCATCGACCTCACGTATTCGGTATGGCTGCGTTCGGCAAGTGTGGCGGGGTTGAAGTCGGGTTCGCCGCCGAGCTGGCTCACCCGCTCCGCGGCCCACAGGCCGTGTTGCATCTCCTCGGAGGCATGTTCGGTGAACTCGGCCGCAACCTGCGCGCGGTCGATTCCGGTCGCGGCGATCGCGTGCTGGCTGTAGTGCAGGTAGCAGACGATCTCGGTGGCGATCACCTCGTTAAGAACGCCGATGAGGCGGTCGATGTCGATGGCGTTGCCTGCGGTGACGGCACCGGCGTCCATGTGTTTGCGGGCGTCGTTGCGAATCTTGGTGACGTCGAGCTCGAACTTATTGTTGGCCTCGGTGGTCTGAGTGCTCACGGCCGTAAACCTCTCTGTGTTCGCGCTTGTCGGGCTGGGCGCTGTCAGGAGATACCCCGCGCTTTGCGGGGTGAAACTGTGCGGGGTGCTCCAGGTTGTAGGTCACCCGTACGGCGGGAGCGGGTTCCGCGTCGAGCAGACCGCCGCGGCGTTTGACGGACCGAATGAGAAAAAGAGACCCGCGCCGACGCACCCAGCCGACGCCGAACCGAAGGAGACCGCCTGGGCCGTCAGGTGTTCCCCGGCCGCTGCGAGAAAGGGATTCCTACCGGTGGCGCTCATTGCTCGCTGGCGGACTGATGTTTCGATTGGTCGTCGACGGGGAACACGCCCTCAGAGGTTCAGATCCGAGCCGCGTGATCAGTATTTCAGCGGAACGGACAGGGGCTTTCGGGGTGTCTAGGCAGCGTTCGGAGTATTCAGATGTGACGGATATGTTCCGTCGTCTCAAGTCGCTTGACGAGGGGTCGGTTGCTTTTCGCCGTCAGCGCGACGTGATTGTTGAGCGGTCCTTGCCGCTCGCCGATCACATCGCACGTCGATTCAGCAACCGCGGCGAACCACTAGATGATCTTGTCCAGGCTGCACGAGTCGGTTTGGTCAACGCGGTCAACCGCTTCGATGTCGAGACCGGTTCAGAGTTCCTAGCATTCGCCGTGCCGACAATGATGGGCGAGGTACGCCGCCACTTCCGGGATTACGGGTGGGCGGTCAAAGTTCCCCGCCGTCTCAAAGACATTCAGAGACAACTGGTTCAGGCCCGCGGAGAGCTATCGCAACGGCTTGGTCGCGCGCCGACGGCCTCCGAGATCGCGGATCATCTCGGCGTCGACCATGAACTTGTTGTCGAAGCAGTGATCGCCGGCAGCAGCTACTCCACACGCTCTACCGACGCGCAGGCCGGACCAGATGACGAATACCAGCCGCTCGGTGAGACTCTCGGCGACGTCGACCCCAACCTGGATGCGGTGATCGACGTTGAAACGGTGCGTCCCCTGATCGCTGCTTTGCCTGACCGCCAGCGAACCGTCCTGGTGCTTCGATTCTTCGAGAATCTGACCCAAACCCAAATCGCGGAACGCGTCGGTTGTTCGCAAATGCACGTCTCGCGTCTGCTCGCTCAGGCACTTCGCACATTGCGCAGCCAGGTTCGTGCACCCGAGCTCGCTGTGACCGCATGATGCTGCTGAGTTTGCTTCCCCGACTATCGAGTCTCACGTCACAGCCGCCGATAGGTTTCGGATGACTGCCACTGAGGTATCCCACTTCTCAAGGCTTACTTCCGAGCCGCAACCCACGCCAATCGAAGGGGACGCATCATGGGCGCCGAAGACAAGGCAAGCAACAAGATCGACGACATCGGCGGCAAAGCCAAAGAGGCTCTCGGCAAGGTGACCGGAGATAAAAGCACCGAGAACAGAGGCAAAGTCGACCAAGCGAAATCCAGTCTCAAGGACGCCGGCGAGAAGATCAAGGACGCGTTCAAGAACTAGGCGCAAGTCTGCTCGGCCCGCCATCCTGTATGGGTGGCGGGTCGATTGCTACCCCGGAAACTCATCCGCAGAAGTGGCGAGATTGGGGTGGCCGGTCGCTCCTACAAGCCTGTGTGGAAGAGCCGTCAGACCGCGAGCAGCCGCTGGAAGAACTCTCGGTAACGCCTCAGGGCGAGACGAAGATCCTCCGTGGAGGCGTCCTCGCCTCGAGCCCACTGCGCCTCGAGCCGCGAACGCGCCTCGGAGAAACCTGCGCTGAGCTGTTCGACGACCTCCGCGACGAGGGCGTCGGCCTTCTGGACACACACTGCGGGGTCGTCGACGAAAGCCGCCTGGACATCGTCCCAGCGCGAGCGCAGCCCTGAAAGGTCGTCGTCGGCGAAGAGCAATTCGTCGGCCGACGGTTCGACTCCAGCGGTCGGCGGCACGGTCCCCGTTTGCGACTGTTCGACGCGTGCCGTCGACGATTCGTCGTCGACGATCGGTGGTTCATCCTGTCTGGGTGGGTCGGTCGTCATGGTCGCCGAGGAAGGGTTGTCGGACGTGGCCGACGGCACGGTTCGCGCTGCGGGCGGTTCCGTTCCCGCGCTGGATGATTCAGGCCGTGCAGTTGGAGTCGGGGTGCTAGTGGCTTGCTCATCGTGGGTTGTCATGCCCGCGCCTCCTTTGGCGTGTCCTTCTCGGTTTCGAGGTCGGTGCCGAGCAACTGCTCGAAGAGCGCGCGGTAGTGGACGAACGCCTGACGCTGCGCCTCCGTGCCGATGTCGCCCTTCTCCTGCGCCAAGTGGAGGGTGTGAGCGGTTCGATAATGCTCAACCATGTCCGGGTGATCGACCGAGATGTCGGACGCACGCTGATCGAAATCGTCAATCGGATAACCGCGTTCGCGCATCACCTGGGTCACGAGACGATCTGCGTCGCCCACCGCCCTCGACGGATTGTCGACGAACGCGGCCTGCACCGTCCGCCAGTGTTCGGCATACATTGCGTGCGCTTCCTGTGACAACACGACGATGTCGAGTTTCTCTCGCTTTCGTTCGCGCGCAACGAGTTCCTGTTCGCCGGCTCGCTGATCACCTGCCTCGCCTACGGCTCGTTCGTACTCCGGACCAAAGTGCTTTTTCAACCGTTCGGTCCTTTTGCGACCGGTCACAGACAGGACGGCGATCAACGCCAGTGTGAAAGCGATCAGGACGACTGCTGCAATAAAGAACCAACTCCAGACGGGCATTTCTCCATACCTCCTCCAACCTGGGTACCCCTCCGTTGCCTACGGAAACGTCAGTTTCTGGCTCCTGAGGGCCGGCAAATCAGCGGTCTTCCTGGTGGAGGGGGTCACGCCGCGGAGGCAGGCCATGACGGACCGGAACACTCATCCGCAAACTCGTCCTCGACCCCACCCGCAACCGTTATCGCCATCAGACCAGTGCTCGTTGATCGAGACAGCCACCGTCCGGGTGTCATCAGCACAATTGGTGATGTCGCGGCTGTAGTTGTGCCAATCGCTCGAAAAGTCCCGCAGATCACCCGAACCCGGGCCTGAATGCAACTCGGCGGAAAACTTGTCGCCTCCAATCGCCGGCGGCGGTAGCGCGGGAATGCTCGCAATGGGCGGCTGATGAGGCAGGGGTGGCAGCACCGGCATCACCAGCGGGCCCGAGGAAGGCGCGACCGGTGGCGCGCCGGTCTTGTCGATTCGGTGGATCGACTCCGCACCCGCTTGGTCTGCCAGTTCAAACGCCACTGCAGCTGATCTGACGATCGCGCCGCCGTGCTGACGGACGAGACTGGCGTAATCCAGCAGGCCAATCAGCGCCAACTCGTGCTCGTTCAACGCCGCTGCCGCGCCGGATCAAACCGAGTCAGACCCTGGCGGTGCGCAGTTCGACTGTGTTAGCGGATCCCCTAGCGACGTGAGCCGCTGGCCGTCGGCGCGCAGCCCATCTACGTCGACCTCGAGGACCGGCCCCGTCATATCGTCGGTTCCCTCCGAAACCTCGACGGCTCAATGCGCCGGTTCTTCGCCAAATGAACTGAGCCAAATGAACTGATAAGTACCCAGAAGCACGGTATCGCCCTCTGCGGGTATCCCCGCGCAGCACTTTGGCAGGTCGACGGGGTCGGGGACGCGGTCCACGACGTGGGCTACGAGCTCGGAGCGGCTTGTGAAGTGCCGGTAAATCGTGGCGCTACCGGATCACGTCGGAAACGTGAGTACGGCACTGCCATACCGGTGGCAAAGAAGCAATGCGAGTTCGATGTCGAGCCGACCATCGCTGATCGGTCGGCCACGGCGGTCGATCGCGCGTTGCACGCGATATTTGACGGAGTTGGAGTGGAGATGGAGTTCCTCGGCGGCGGCCTTGAAGCTCCCGCCTGTGCGCAGGAAGACTCCCAGTGTTTCGCGCAGCCGCTCGTCGCCTTCCGTGCAGGACGCGAGCGGACCGAGCACCTCGGCGACCCACACCCGAGCAGTATCCAGGTTGCTGCCCATCAGCGCCGCGGCCGCGAGTCCGGGATCGCTGGCGGCGGTGACCCGGGGCGCGTTCGAGCCCGACGCAATCGCAACCACATGGGCTTCTTGCGCCTGCTGATGCGAACGCCGGAACCCCTCGACGCCCGGCAACGGATTACCGACAGCGACCCAAGGCGGATCAGTTTGGGCCGCGGCAAACACACGCATGCGCTCGACCGCACCCGGCGCGGCGTCCGCCGAAATCGGGATCCATGCCCACCCGGTCACGCGTACAACGAACTCTCGCGGGCGCCGACCGATTCGGCGAGTTGATCCACGAAGCGCTCCATCGGCGCGAGGTCGTCGCCGCCGTCGTCCTCGTCGCGCCAAGCCACGACCGCTATGTGGGTCCGCCGAAGCGGGTAGCGGATGGCCGTCGTCACCGCATCGATGTCGAGGTCGGCCCCGTCGAGCAGTTCCCGGACCCGCAACGCGCGCAGGCTGTTCTGGTTCTCCATCCAGCGGTCGCGCTCGCTTTGATAGGTGATCACCACCTGTTGAGTGATCCAGTCGATATAGCCGAATGTGACTTCCGAGATCTGGCTGAAAACGGCGAGGCTCAGCGGCGGCTCCAGATTCGACGCACGTATCTCGTCCAGCACGGCGTCAAGCACGGCCTTATGGCCGAGGCGATAGGCGCGGACCAACGCGTTGACGGTGACTCCCCGCTGCGCCAGGCGTCGTGCGTGTTCGAGGGCCGCCGTCGGCAACTCGACTTTTTCGATCGGGATGGCGTGACGGATCGCGGAGAACACCGTGGCGACGTTTCCGTCGACGCTGTCACGCAGCAGCTGCAGCAGCTGTGCGTCGCCGCGCAGCTCGGCGATTTCCGTGACCAATTTCTGCTGGATCGAGCCGGTCACCTCGGCCATTCGCTGGTCCAGCCGGCTGACGACGTCCGCCGCAGACTCAGCGACGACCGTGGCTTCGTCACGGCTCACTAGCGCCATGACCAGACAGTATCCCCGCAACCCGGCCCGGAATCCGATTTGTCTTCGGAAGCCAAGAACCCACCGAGACTTGGTCCCCGGACGACGTCGTGCACCATGGCCGGCTCCGCGATTCTTATGACGACCACGGCGCCGAGGGTGCCGACGCAATCGAAATCCGACATTTCCGCTTCGCGGAGAAAGTGAGCCACCAATGAGCACCTACTTCAGCGCCATCGCCATTTTCCTGATGGTCCTGTCCCCGCTCTTCGTGCCAGTCGCCGTGACGGTGGTCCCGATGGCGTCCTCGGGACTTCGTCGCATCACCCGCGCCTTCGGCGTCTACCGCCCGGCGCCCCGCTTCGCCTGATCACCGACACACCAAGCCTGAGAGGCCACGCCTTGCCCATCGAATTCACCACCCTGCAGCATGAGACGGTCACCGCGATCGTCGACACCTTCGTCGCATCCGTCCCACGCGAGGACGACCCGGACGGGTTCTACGCCGCCAAGGGCAGCGACGTCGGCGCCGATTTGGCAACCGAGCACTACCTCCTCACACACCTACCCGAGGAGCAGCTCGCCGGCCTGCTGCAGCTGATCGATGCTGCCGGCCTCTTCGAGTTCAAGGATCAGCCCCAGGCCGCGCGCGAGGAAATCCTTGCCAACGTCGCGGCCATCTCGCCTGAGGCGGCGGGTGCGATCGCCGCGCTGAACCAGCTGTCGGTGTTGTTCGCCTACAGCCTTCCCGGACCGCAGGGGCGTAACCCGTTATGGGTCGGGATGGGGTATCCGGGCCCGGCCCAGAACCCGCCTTCGGACTCCCGCAAGACGCTGGAGGTCATCACCGTCTCCGGTGAGACGACGCTCGAGGCGGACGTCGTCGTGGTCGGCTCCGGCAGCGGCGGCGGAGTGGCCGCGGCAGCGCTCGCGGAGGCAGGCAAGCGCGTGATCATCCTCGAAGCGGGCAGTTATTTCAACGAATCCGACTTCGTGCAGTCAGAGGTGGCCGCCTATCAGAATCTGTTCCTCCGCGGCGGGTTCTTCCCATCCGCAGATGGCATGGTCAGCATCGCGGCCGGCAGCACCGTGGGCGGCGGCAGCACCGTCAACTGGTCGAACTCGTTGCTCACCCCGAACACCGTTCGCTCCCACTGGGCCGAGGCCGGGTTGACGGACGTGAACACCCCGGCGTTCGACGATCACCTACAGGCGGTGTTCGACCGCATCCAGTGCAACGACAAGGTCGCCACCCAGAACGGCCCGCATGAGCGGTTGTCGGGCGGTGCGTCCAAGCTCGGATACTCCTACAGGGTCGCCACGCTCAACATCGACCCGGAGAAGTACGACCCCAACCTGATCGGCTACAGCGGGATGGGCGATCAGACCGGCGCCAAGCAGGGCACGATGCGGACCTATCTTCAGGACGCTTCCGACGCCGGAGCGAAACTGCTGCCCAACGTCTGGGTCGACCGGATCCTCACCGACAACGGCGCGGCCGTCGGGGTCGAGGCCACATACACCGACCCACAGACGCAACAGACTTCCCGCGTCGTCATCAACGCACCGTCCGTCGTGGCCGCCGCAGGCAGCCTGGAGACCCCCGGGCTTCTGCTTCGATCGGGTATCGGTGGGCCCGCCGTCGGCGCCGAACTGCGACTGCACCCGGCCAGCCTCGTCAGCGGGGTTTACGACGAACCGCAGGATCCGTGGTACGGGCCTGCGATGGCCGGAGTCATGAACGAGTTCGCCGAAGTGGACGAGGGATTCGGGTACCTCATCGAATGCGTCCAGCACCTGCCGGGCCTGTTCACCACCGTCGTCCCGTGGCTTGGTGGTGCGCAACACAAGGAGCTCACGCGCAAGTATCGGTACCGGGCCGACTGGGTGTTCATCGTCAAGGACCGCGGCGCAGGCAGCGTCACGCTCGACGAGAACGGTCACTCCACGTTCTGGTATCCGTTCACCGACGACCTCGATCGTCGTCATTTCCGCGAAGCCGCGGTGACGTCGATCCGCATGCACGAGGCGGCTGGGGCGCAGCAGATTTTTCTCGCGGGACAGCCGTTCGCACCGTGGAATCGCGGCGAGGACCTCGAGGCCTTCATCGAGAAGGTGAACGAGATCCCGATCGGCCCGGGCGGCACCCCGGTGTTCAGTGCCCACCAGATGTGCAGCGCGAAGTTGGGTAGCGACCCCCAGACGTCCGTCGCGAAACCGAATGGCGAGCTGCACGACGTCACGGGTGTGTGGATCGCCGACGCCAGCGGAATGCCCAGCTGCTCCGGGGTCAACCCGATGGTCTCCACGATGGCGCTCGCGCGCCGCACGGCGATGAACATGCTCGACCAAGAGGGGTCCTGAGCGACGCGTTACAGCCGCAACGTCACTACGACGAGTGCGATGACACCCAGCACGGCGATCAAGCCGGCCATGATTCCGGATATCGAATACGGCAAATTGCCGACTTCTGCCTTCAGTGCCTTCAATTGCTGACGATGCTGAAGCCAGGCCAGTGCCAGGCCGGTGAGACCCACGAGGATCATCGCCATCCCGACGACCCAGGGACTGACGATGGTGTGGCGATGCTCCTGCGTCGCCAGGTACTGGAAGAACTTGAAGATGGTGAAACCGAAGGCGATCAAGGACGTACTGGTGCGGATCCACGCCATCAGCGTTCGTTCGTTGGCCAGCCGTGTGCGTTCCACGGCAAGTCGAGTGGAGGCGTCCAGCGGTTGATCGGCCATGATCCCTCTTCGGCAGTTGCGGTGGTCTCCATCTTTCTGCCTGGGACCGCTCGGCGGATGGGATTGCGGCGAGCAGCTAGGTGAGTGGCTCCCGGTGGCCGCGGCCCGGACTTCGAAGGCAGAGTAGCGATGGCGCCTTATATTTGCGCGATTTCCCAACGCCTATCGCGCCGTGGTGGAACGGTGGTGACTGCAGCACGCTATCGCCGCATGGAAGTGATGGGATGCCCGCCGCTGTCGTTGCCGACGTTGGATCCGCGGTCGTATCGTATCGACCCGCGGCGGGGAAAGAAGCGTCGGAACCAGTCCGTGACATCGCTGTCGAAGCGTTGCTGCGCCAAAACGTCGAGGTCGGCATCCGGTACATCAACCTGATGGATGACGCGACCGCTGAGATCTCGCGCTCGCCGGTGTGGAAGTGGGTGTACAACGCTGTGCGGCTGTCCTCCGGGGAGACGGCCCCCGCCGCCGTCGTGCGAAGCGTCATCGACAAGGAACTGTCGCGGGTGCGCGGGCGGTGCGAGCAAGAGGTTTACGACGCCGGCCGGTTCAAGGAGGCTCGGAGGTATTCGAGCAGGTCGCGCTTGCCGAGGACTTGATCGTGTTTCTCACGCTGCAGGCGTACCGGCTGCTGGATTGAGTGGGGCGATGACCATGACAACGATCTATCTAGACCTCGTCACCGAAAAGGCCACCGGGCGGGTCACCGAGCAGGTCCGCCGAGAGATCGGCGGGTTAGTCGGCGAAGGAGGCCTCATCTCGGAGCCGGCTCAGCTCCGCACTTACGAATGCGACGGGCTTACCGGCTTTCGGGTGGTTCCCGCGCTGGTCGTGCTGCCCGCGAGCACCGAGGAGGTCGCGGCGGTCGTGCGGGTCTGCGCCCGCGAACGGATACCGTTCGTTGCCCGCGGTGCGGGTACCGGCCTGTCCGGCGGTGCGCTGCCCGTCGCCGACGGGATCGTCATCGGGCTGGCCCGGATGCGGGAGATCCTCTCCGTCGACGCGGAGAACCAGCGCGCGGTCGTCCAACCCGGCGTGACCAACCTGGGCATCTCCGACGCGGTGGCCCCGCACGACCTATATTTCGCTCCCGACCCGTCGAGCCAAGTCG
>JAVRPG010000324.1:0-6902 GCA_032162325.1 Mycobacterium sp.
TTCCTCCGTGGTGGGCGTGAGTCCGATTTGCGGTCGACTCGACGGTGGAGCGGGTCGTCGGCTGACAAATCTCCGATCGTCACGTCTACCGTGCCCGGCAACGTGCATCGCGGTGTAGCACGAGTGCTACAGTTCGTATGTGACCAGAGAGATCACCCAGCGTGAGCTTCGCAATCACAGCGGCGAGATCATGCGCCAGCTTGACCAAGGCGAATCCTTCATTGTGACCAGAAATGGGGTCCCGGTCGGCGAGCTTTCCCCGCTGCGCCGGCATCGATTCGTAAGTGCCGAGGCGGCCGTCGCCGCGTTCAGAGGCGCTCCGCGCGTGGAGTTCGACCGGTTCCGAGCCGACCTCGATCGGGCCGCCAGCCAGGAGGTCACGCCTCGTGGCTGAGGCTCCGCGTGCGCCGCGGGGCCTGATTGACACGTCGGTCGTGATCGATCTGGATCAGATCGGCGCCGGGCAGCTCCCAAACGAACTCGCTGTCAGCGCCCTTACCATGGCCGAGCTCGCAGCCGGTCCTCACGCAACTGGCGATGCCGGCGAGCGAGCGCGACGTCAAGATCGCCTACAACGTGCCGAGGCCGCCTTCGACCCGCTGCCGTTCGATGGCGACTCCGCCAGAGCGTACGGACGCATCTACGCAGCCGTCGTCGCGACGGGGCGTAAGGCACGCGGTCCCCGTGCCGTCGATCTGATGATCGCCGCCACCGCCTTGGCTGCCAACCTGCCCCTCTACACGCGCAACGACGATGACTTCAGAGGCATCGAACACCTCCTGACCATCATCGGCGTCTGACCCACGGGTTCAGCCGAACAGAACAAGGAAACGAGCCGTAGCCGACCGACCTTGTCCCAGGCAACATCGGCCGCAACTGGCTCGGTGTCCTGACATGGAGCCGACGCCGTCAGCATGCCCACGTGCCAAGACCACCATGGCATGCATCGAAAGAGACGGCGTCGTCGCCAATTTCAGTGCTCGGCAACACACCGACGCCGCTCACTAACGCGCAGTATCAAGCACTCCCGCTCACAATCCGGCCAGCAGTTGGGTCACCCTTCGAGGAAAGCCCGTGCCGCCGCAAGCATCGCCTGCTCGGCTTCGTCGACCGGTTGGGTGGCGAGAACTACCAATGGCGCTTCGTCGTCGAGCTGAGGATTGGACGACCTGAGAAAGGCGGCGGCAACAGCCGGGCTGTAGATGGACTCGATAGCCCTGACGAGTTCGCGACCCGGCTCGCCGCGGCATAGGGTGGCCGCGTGGCGGAAGCGTTCGATCCGATGCGGACCCTTGCGAGAATTCTGGCCGACCACGGCCCATTGCACGAGGATGACATCGCACGACGACTGCGGGACAGCGGCGTGGCCGATCCGGACACCGTACTGGACCAGGTTCTCGACGAAACCGAGTGTCCGGCAAGGCAGTTGGTCGACGATCGGTGGGTATGGCTGCCGACGGTGCTAGCCGGGCGAGTGTTCACGCACTGGCTTGCCGCAGACGAGTTAACCCACGACATACTCACTGTGACCCCGAACCTGGACCCGATCACCGCGCTCTGCGAGCACGAGCAGTACCGGCGGCTCGCCGACGGATCGGAGGCGCGGGTCGTGCTGGCCGGGTTCGACGATGAGCTGCTCGAGGAGCGGGGCATCCCGCCCGAGATGGTCGACCCGCTCGGGGCGCTGCTCCTCGCGCCGGGCACGCTGGGGGCGTTGGGCGTGGCCGAGGGGGACCTGGTCGGCGTGCGGCTGACCTCACAGGGACTCGCGGTCGAGCGGGTCGCCGCGACCCAGCCTTCGCTCGGTGTGCGCGCAGTGGTGGGCGGGCGGCTGGCCGCGACGCTCGATGCCGACGAGCCGGTGTACTTCGACGCGGCGGTCTGGACGGCGTGCGTCGAGGACCCGACGGTGTTCACCGAGCCGCTGCCGCCCCTGTGCGAGGTCGTCGAGGACTACGGTCTGGCACACCGCGGCGAATGGCTCGCACCCGGGGGGTTCGATTTCGACCGTTGGCGTTTCGAGCGCGGGTGCGCAGCGCTGGCAGAGCGACATGACCTCGACCCCGACGATGCGTTCGCGCTCTACACGCTGGTCAATCTGTACGACCAGATGTCGCTGTTGATCGACGCGGCCGGCGCGGACGAGCCGCCGGAGGACGCGTTGGCCGCGGCCGGTGAGGGCGCTGAAACACCCGAGGTCGACGGGTTCGCCGACCTGGTCGCTGAGCTCGGGGCCGAGCTTGCCGACCCGCTGCTGGCTGAGCTGCTAGTGGCCGAGACGGTCGGCGCCGGCCGCGCCGGGGCGTCCGCGCTGGGCCTGTTCGCCGAGGTGCTGGAGCCGAAGGTGCCGCGCACCGCGCGGGTGGCGTTTCGCTGGCTGCGCGCGGTGGCGCTGGAGCGGATCGGCGACATCGACGCGGCCGAACGCGAGTTGCTGGCGGCCGAGTCCATGGATACGGACTGGCCGCTGCCGCTGTTCGATCTGGCCCGCATCGCCTCCGATCGCGGCGACGTCGAGCGCGGGTTGGCGTTGCTGCGCCGCGCCGGCGCCGGGCCGGACCACCCGCTTGTGGAGCTACTAGAGCGGTATCGGGCCGAGCCGCCCCACGACCTCGGCCGCAACGAGCCGTGCTGGTGCGGGTCCGGCCGCAAGTACAAGAAATGCCATCTCGGGCGCGAGGAGCTGCCACTGGCCGAGCGGGTCAGCTGGTTGTACACGAAGGCCGGCCAGCACGCGCTGCTGAGCGGCTGGAACGACCTGCTGGCCGAGGCGGGCTACGAACGCTGCCGCTACGCCGACGATGATCCCGACGCGCTGGCGACGGCGCTGGCCGATCCGCTGGTGCTGGACGCGGTTCTGTTCGAGGGCGGCGCGTTCGCGGAGTTCCTCCAGATGCGCGGGTCGCTGCTGCCCGACGACGAGCGGCTGCTGGCGGAGCAATGGCTGCTGGTGGACCGGTCGGTGTTCGAGGTCGAGCAGGTGCACCGCGGCCAGGGCGTCACCGTGCGCGACGTGCGCACCGGCGACACGCACGAAGTGCGTGAGCGGGCGGCCAGCCGCCAGCTGAAGCCCGGGCAGCTGGTCTGCGCACGCGTGGTGCCCGCCGGGGACACGATGCAGTTCTTCGGCGGGCTGGAACCGGTCGCGCTGCACGAGCGCGACCCGCTGATCGACCTGCTCGACGCGGGACCCGACGCGGTGACGCTGGTGGCGCAGCTGAGCCGCCGGTTCGCGCCGCCGGCGCTGGCCAACACCGAGGGCGATCCGCTCGCGATCTGCGAGGCCACCGTGCATGTCGGCGACCCGGCCGGGATCGAGGCCGCGCTCGACGACACCTACGACCGGGTCGACGGTGACGAGCCGCCGCGGTGGTTCGAGCACGTCACCACCCAGGGCATGCCGCGAATCCGCGCCGCGCTGGTCCTCGACGGCGACACGCTGCGGGTGGAAGCCAACAGCGAGAAGCGGATGGACCGTGTGCTGGCCACGCTGGCACGCCTCGACCCCGCGATGAACGTGCTCGACGACTCCCGCCGCCCGCTGCGCGACGCCCGCGAGGCCGCCGAGCTGGCCAAGCAGATGCCCATTACCGGCGAGGGTGCGCTCGACCCCGACGACCCCGAGTTGGCCGCGTTCCTCGACGAGTTCGTCCGCGACTACGAGACCAGGTGGCTCGATGAACCCATCCCCGCGCTCGACGGCCACACGCCGCGGCAGGCCGCCGACGACCCCACCCGACGCGCCGACCTGATCAAGCTCCTCGACACGTTCCCCGCCGGTGAAGCGGCCCGCGTCGGCATGGACGCCGACCGGCTGCGCGCCGCGCTCGGCCTGCGGTAGCCGAGCAGGCGGTGCTCACGCCGGGGCCGTCGCGCCGATCTCGGCAGCGAACTCGCGGAAGTCTTTGTGGCCGGGCAGCTTTCGCAGACAGCGCGCCACCAGGTCGCGGGCGACGTCGGTGTTGCCGTGTCGGTGCGCGAGCCGCGCGGAGAGGAACGTCTGCTCCGGACCGCCCAAGGCGGCGTGCCCGGCGATCCTGTCGAGCAGACCGCCCTCGGTGTCCACCAGGTTCTCCAGCAGGACGCCGTGCCATTCCGCCAGCGCGCTGGCTCGCTCCTGCTCGGTACCGACGGAACGGCGTACTTGGCGCGTCGATGCGCCGCGGTCGCACAGCCTGTCCAGCGCCCGCACGTACTGCTCGGCGAAGCTTTCCCACGTGTCCGGAACGCGCAGCATGCGCGAAAGCACGACTGCGAGCGAGGTCTCCTTCGCCGCTACCGAGCCCTCACCGTAACGGGTCCAGCCGTACCCGGACTCCCACCGAATCAACTGCGGCGCAGCGGTTTCGGCGAACGCCTGAAACCCGTGGCGTTCCCACGTCGACGCCCACAACACCGCCGCCACATCGGACACGACGAAGCCCGCCGCCGCCACCGGATCGTCGGAGCGGAAGTAGTCATAATCGTGGGCTTCGCACGCGAGGTCGATCAGTTGCTCCAGCGCGGACGCTGCGGGCCCGGCATCTTCGGCTCGCAACGCGTCCTGAGCTTCCGCGGCGAGCCGCTTGAAGGTGAAACGCCAGCGCGACCGCTCGCGCGGCGACACCCGCCGGTCCCCGCCCAGGTACGCGCCCGATCGCGCCAGCGACACGAAGTCGTCGACCTCGTCCCGCACCATCTCCGGATCGGCCGGCGCCTTCGCGGGACGCGGCGGGCGACCGCGTCCGTCGTTTGCAAGCTCGACCTCGATACGCTCCCGCACGTTCGCTGTGCCGCGCCAGTAGAGGTTCCACAGTGCCTTCCGCAGGCGATCCTCGTCGAGCTCCGACACCACCCGGAAGAACTGCTCGCGGTTCATTCGCTTCGCCGTCACGAGGGCGATTATCTCCGATGGAGCTACTGGCTGGGCACGACGTCCGACAAGACTTGCGATGTGGCGCGTGGTCACAACCGCTTCCCCTAGCGCACGCACGAACTCGCACCTCTTGAGCACGCACCATTGCCAGTTCAGTTATGCAGTATTACCGTATTGCGGCCATGCTGCTTTAGTGCGAGAATTGCGGCATGACGTTCCGTGGGTATGTAACTGTCCAGTCCCGAGGGGTCGTGGCGCTGCCGGCCGAGGTGCGACGGCGGCTGCACCTCGATGAACCGGGCGCGCAGGTCGAGATCACCGAACGCGACGACGGGGTATTGGAACTAAGGCCATCACTGCCGATTCCGGCCGATCAGCGATGGTTCTGGACCGAACGTTGGCAGCAACGTGAGCGTGAGGTGGACACCCATGTCGCCGCCGGCGAGGTTGCGGTGCACCCCGACGGTGACGCGCTATTGGATCACCTCGACCAGCTCGACGCTGACGCCGACGCGGCCGGTTGATGAAGTACGAGACCACGCCTGCCTTCGACGCTGATTTCAAGCGACTCAAGCCCGAACACCGCGCGGCATTCCGCGAGGTCCTGAGGGCAAAGTTCATACCCGCATGCGCAGCGCTCGCGAACGACCCCGCGGCAGTCTGGCCAAAGTCGCTGCGGGTGAAATCTGTACACGGCGCCCCGGGCGTCTTGGAAATGACGTGGTCATTCGCCAGCCCTGACGGTAGGGCCACCTTCGAACTTGTCGCCGTCGATGACGAATTGCGGTGCCGCTGGCGCCGGGTCGGTGACCACGATGTGTTCAAGGATCCTTAGCGGTCCCCTGAAAGCATCGGTCCAGCAGCCCGGTAAAACGTCACGTGACAAAAGGAGTGCTGCGTGGACGGCGGCGACATGTCAGTCTGTTCCAGGTTCTGGACTCAACCACAATGGCGCATCACGGATCATCGCCTTCCACAGGGGATTCAGGCGTGTTCGGAGGGTGTCGGATGGCTCGACTGTCGTCTGCCCCGTCGGACACTTCGTGGCGGCGCGCTAGGTCCAAGGCTCGTAACAACCCGCCCTCGCGCCGCATGTAGAAACCTGCGTCGAACCATTGGCAGCGTAGGCACGCAGGGTGCGCCATCCAGAGCACAGCGTCTAACACGACGCCCGGATGCTGCGACGGCCACGCCGCCGGATCGTCGCCGTGAACCGATTCGTAAGTGCGACGCAGGTACTCGCGCTGGTCCCACAGTCTGCGGGTGATGTTCACGCCGCTCGACATGCGCTTCCAGTTGATCCATCCAGTCACCATTGCCGGCGGGAACAGGATGTCCCAGTACGGGCCCCACGAGCGCCCCGCGCCGGCCGATGCCCGCGTCGACGGCTTCAAGGGTCCACCTCCAGGGTTCGTCATCGCGAAGCCCCGCTCCCATGCTCGGCCCACACGAGGGAGTCCTGCTGCCCCCACCCGGTCACGACGCGACCCCGGGTTTGGGGTGCAGTCGCCGAAGCGCCGCGCGGAAGTCGGCGTTGGGATTGGCGTTGGGCAGCACGGCGAGCACCTCGCGCAGCGCGTCGTCAACGTCGATGTGCTCCTTCCGCGCTCCGTAGAGCGCGGCCACGGTGGGCGTGCGGCTGTAGGCGTCAACGCAGTGCAGAACACTGTGCGACCCTCTGCTCGTAGCCGCTCGACGGCCCGGACGGTGTCGAGCAGGACGAAGTCCAGGTTGGCGTTGTCTCCTTCTTTGTCGATCAGGCGGACGTCGAGGTGCTTCCTTCCCGCGGGCAGGTGCCCGTCCACGACACGGCACAGCGAGACGATTGCATCGACACCTGCGGGCAGTTTGTGCAGACTGGCGGCGCCACCGATCCACACCTTTTCGTCGTGGGGATGCTGGACGGGTCTACGGACCTCCCGCCAAGCGCCGTAGCTGAAGTCGAAATCCTCGGGCAGGCCTTTGTCGACAATCTTGGTGGCGAGCTGGATCAGGCCGCGCGTGGTCAGGCCTGGCCAGCAGTGCCGAAGCAACCGCCAGTGCGAGG
>JAVRPG010000325.1:0-2887 GCA_032162325.1 Mycobacterium sp.
ACCTGCACATCGAACGGGTCCGCAACCGCGTGCGAGCCGGCGGCCACGACATTCCGGAGTCCAGCATCCGGCGCCGCTGGCGGCACAGCAGGCTGAACCTGGTGCAGCTGCTGCCGCACCTGACCGAGCTGCGTGTCTACGACAACTCCGCGGATGCCGACCCGGCCGCCGGGCGCGCGCCACGGCCGGTGCTGGTGTTGCACCTCGACCGCGGCGAGATCGTCGGCCCGCCGGATCTGTCGTCGACGCCCGAGTGGGCCAAGCCGATCGTCGCCGCCGCATTGAAATTGGGTTGAACGCACGCCGCCACGTCCCTATCGTGGGCGCCATGTTGGTTTCTTCGGTGAGGTTGCGCACCGCCTAGCGGCGGATTTCACCTCACGGTCGACACATCCGCCGCCGCAGCAGCTTGTCCTCCCCCGCAAGCGGGAGGTGTCCCAGCTACTCGCGGAGTTGTTGTGTCACACCCTCATTCGGGCCGGCATGAGCTCGGCCAGAACTTCCTTCACGATCGCGGCATCATCGACGTCATAGTGCAGGCCGTCGATCGCACCGATGGACCCATTATCGAAGTCGGCGCCGTCGACGCCGCGCTGACGTGTGCATTGCAGGAACTCGGCCGACCGCTGACGGCCATCGAGATCGACCCCCGCCGCGCGGCACGGCTCGCGGCGCGCACCACGCCCTGCACCCGCGTCGTCCGGTCTGACTTCCTGAGATACCCGCTGCCCCGTGGACCGCATGTCATCGTCGGCAACCTGCCGTTTCATCTGACGACGGCGATACTGCGGCGCATCCTCCATGGCCCCGGATGGACCAATGCGGCGCTGTTGGTGCAGTGGGAGGTCGCCCGTCGCCGAGCAGCCGTCGGCGGCGCGACGATGATGACCGCCCAATGGTGGCCGTGGTTCGAATTCGGTTTGGTGCGCAAGGTTTCCGCGTCGTCGTTTTGGCCGCGGCCCAGTGTCGACGGTGGACTCATGACGATCAGCCGGCGCACAGACCCGCTCGTCGCACATGCCGATCGCCGTCGCTACCAAGCCATGGTGCATCAGGTTTTCACCGGACGCGGTGATGGCATCGCGCAGATCCTCAAGCGCCGGATGCCGCCCGACCTCGCCCGGCAATGGCTGCGCGACGACCATGTTCGCGCATCGACGTTGCCGCGCGATCTGACCGCCGCGCAATGGGCAAAGCTGTTCACGTTGTCCAGCGGCGTCCCGGGTCACGTCCGCAAATGCGGGCCTAAGCGCAGCTAGGGCCGGGCGATGCACCTGGAGCTGGCGTTTTTCGACGCAGCGCTCCTACCCTCAGGCTGAGCACCACCTCGGCTGCCGCGGACGCCAAGACGACCTACTGCTCGACGTCCCGAAGCAAACCGACCAGCGCCGCATGACGATCGCCTTGCGAAGCCACGTGTTCGGAGTGTCGTGCTGATAGCGGCTTCGGCCGCTGCCTGAGTCGCCGCGCCGCGGCGGCCGGGCCTCACACAGGAGGTGCGACATGGCGGCGCTTCTCATCGGGTACGCACGCTGCTCCACCGACCAGCAAGACCTCACCGCCCAACACGACGCCTTACCACACTGGGTGTCTCGCCGGCCAGGATCTACGTCGATCACGGCCTGACCGGCACCACCCGAGACCGGCCCGGCCTGCGGGTGGCGATGGCGGCCTGCCGAGAAGGCGACACCCTGGTGGTGACCAAGCTCGACCGCCTCGCCCGGTCGCTGCCCGACGCGCGGGCGATCGCCGACGAACTCACCGCCCGCCAGGTCCGTCTCAGTCTCGGCGCCTCGGTCTACGATCCGAACGACCCGGTCGGCCGGCTGCTGTTCAACGTGTTGGCCATGGTCGCGGAGTTCGAGTCCGACCTGATCCGGCTGCGCGGCAAGCAGCCCAAGCTCAACCCCCGGCAGGAAGCACCTCTGGTCGGCCTGCTGCAGGCCGCGGTGAGCACAGCACCGCCGAACTCGCCGACCTGTTCGGTGTCGCTCGCTCCACCGTCTACCGCGCCCAGCAACGCCACCAGGCAGCCGCCCGACCGTGAGACCGCAGATGCCGTCCCGCAGAAACACCAGTGCCGGGCGCCCACGGTCCAGCGCCCTCAACCCGCCCGCGGGCCGTAAACCGTTCCCGTAAGCGACTGGTTCAATCCCAGTTTCGCGCACCACATTTTGTGCAGGTCAAAGGCGGTTTTGAAGTGTTGACAGTAGCGCTGATCGGGCGTGTACTGGACTTCTAGCACCAGGATCAGAGGCGCGTCGCCATGATTGTCATCGTTGGATTAGTTGTTGTGATCGTGGGGTTCACCGGGTTGCTGACCAATGCTCACCCGTTGCCCGAGAATTTCGCCGTATTCGGCTATCACGTCACCGGGTCGACCGGCACCTTGTCCCTGTTCGGGATCGTCGTCGGCGCGGTGGCGATGCTGGGTCTGAGCGTGTTGCTGGCCGGGGCGCGGCGCACCGCGGGCCGCGGGCGCGACAGCCGACACGAACTCAAAAGGTCCCAACGCGAAACGGCGTTTCTGAACCAGGAGCGCGAACAACGGCTCGAACACCAGCAGGTCGGCGCGGCCGGTGGCTCTGCGGTGAACCCGCAGCCGGCGCCGACCCCCCGCAGCAGGGTTCCCCTGCTCGGTCGCTGGTCACGGGGTCGACCACCGACGGGCACCGCGCATGTCGCTGGACGCCGGTAAGCACCGATCCCCGGTCGATACTGTCAGCCCGCAGTCGCGGGCCTGTAATCGTCGAAAACGACGGAATCCGCAATGAGCATCGGTAAGAAGATCGCCCACAAGGCCGAAGCCGCCAAGGGCGCCGCCAAGAAGTACTTCGGCCGCGCCACCGGCAACACCCGGCTGCGCACCGAGGGACGCGTCGATCAG
>JAVRPG010000326.1:0-5708 GCA_032162325.1 Mycobacterium sp.
CGGCGGTGTCGAACGTGACCGTCGAGGCATGGGCGTGCGGCTACAGCTTCAACGACGAGGCGGCGACGATTGCCAACGAGATGGTTGCCAACGCGGCCAAGAAGTAGGCCGCTAAGCGGTTCTCGGGCGTAGCCCGTCGATGACCACCCGAGTTCACCGCATTCCCCTTCGGCGACGCGGCGACGCAGGCCCGAACGCTCGAGGTGATGGCGAGCGCCGCGGTTGCGTAGTTTTCGACCACGCTGAGTCAAATACGGCGACGCTTGGCCGGCACTGCGTATGCGCCATTGCCGTCGGCTGGGTCCGGTGCGCAGCTGCCACGGCGGCCTAGAGTTCCGATATGACTGACGATATTTTCCTGACTGCTCCCGACGGGGGGCTGATGGTGGTGATCCGTCCCGTCGGCGGCTGGCCATGGATACTGGCCGCGCTTGGCGTCGTGATTGTCGTCCTCGGTGGATTGCTTCTGACCTAGTCCTGCCCGCAAATCACGCGACGCCGATCGCTCCCGGGCCGGGTACTGCCGCGACGTCGCGCGCGCCCAGTGCGACATGGCCTGCGCCACAGGTGAGTTCGGCGATCACTGGTTGACCGCAGTCGCGGTGAAGGAGCTGCACTGCCGGTCCGGAGTCGTCGGCGGTCCACCGATCGCCCCACTGCATCAGTGCGACGACGACGGGAAACAGGTCGCGGCCCTTGTCCGTTAGGCGGTATTCGTGCCGACCGCGCCCCCGGTCGTCCTGGTAGGCCACGCGATCCAGGAGCCCATGCGTCACAAGCGTTTTCAGGCGGGTGGCGAGCAAGTTACGCGCGCACCCCAGTGCGGCGTGGAAGTCGTCGAACCGCCGAACCCCGTAGAACGCCTCACGTAGAACGAGCAGCGTCCATTTTTCGCCGACCACGCCGAGGGTGCGCGCGATCGAACAGTTGGCGGCGCTATGGCGGAACCGGTCGCTGTGCATGCCCCGATCCTAGCTGGGTTGACAAATGAAACCCAACTATATAAGTTCAGAAAATAAACTCAGCTTGGTTCGATGGAGGTTGGCCCATGCCCATGCTCGACGCGTACATCCCCGCTGGAGCGCTCTCGCCGGTCGCCGAGCGCGCACTGGTATCCCAATTGACCGACCTCCTGCTCCGACACGAAGGGGCCGACCCGGCCGACCCGCGCGCTCGTGCGATCGCATGGGTGTTTCTGCACCGGCCCGCCGACGTCTTCGTCGCCGGGGAGAGCGCCGCCGAACCGCGCTACCGATTCATCGCATCGGTGCCCGAGGGCCAGTTCGACGACGAGCGTCGGGCCGCCATCGTGAGCGACGTCACCGACGCCGTATTGCGCGCCGAGAATGGCTCGCATCCATACGACCCAAACCGGGTGTGGGTCTTCACCAACGAGATTCCCGACGGCACTTGGGGCGGCGCCGGCCGGATCAACACCCTGGCCGATATCGTGGGCTACGTCGTTGGCGATCCCGAAAAGGGTCGTGCCTACGCCGAGCGGCGGCTGGCGCAGCGCCGGGCGTTGGCCGGCTAGCGGAATTGCGTTCTGGCCGTTTTTAACCCGGGCGTCGCGTCGCTCTGGTACGTAGATTTGCGGCCGTGACGCGTGAAGTCCACCTGCTGGCCTTTGGCAACACCAGATCAGCGGGTCCCTGGCGGCACCCCGACATCGACAACAGCACGGCCGGTGTCCGTCGCCGGCTCATCGAGCACGCCCGGACCGCCGAGGCGGGCACCCTCGACGCGTTGTTCTTCGCCGACGGCCTCAACTACGGCCCACCGGCGACGTGGGCGTACAAGGCCACAGAGGACTTCGAGCCGCTGACCACGACATCCGCGCTGTCGTCGATCACCGAGCGAATTGGGTTGGTCATCACCGGCTCCGCGACGCCACAGCACCCGTATCACATGGCGCGCCAACTGCTTTCGCTCGACCACCTCAGCGGCGGACGCGCCGGGTGGAACCTCGTCACCAGTTTCGCGGCGGCCGCTGCCGAGAACTTCAGCGCACGCGGTGTCGTCGACCACGACGAGCGGTACCGCATCGCCGAAGAGGCCATCGACGTCGTGAAGAAACTGTGGGATTCGTGGGGCGAGGGCACCATTGTCGAGGGCCGCACCGCCGGGATCTTCCACGATGTCAGCAAGATTCACGTGCCCGACCACCGCGGCCGGTACTTCGACATGAAGGGCCGATCGGCGCGGCGCGCTCCGCCCAGGGCCAGCCGGTGATCTTCCAGGCCGGATCGTCGTCGACCGGACGGGGCTTCGCCGTCAAACCCTTCAATCAGCACTAATTCGCGGCCTAAGCGGTCCGAGTCTGCGGTGCCGTCGCGCAGCCTCAGATCATGTATTCCAGCTGTAGCTGCCCTTCCTGTTCATCCACGTGCGCACTACCGAGCAATGTCTCTGCGACACGCCTCGCTTGCACGCGCAGCCCGGGTGCGGCACGCATCGTCACCCAACTACTCCGTCGGATTCGGCTGGAAAACAGGTGATTTCGTGATCTGGGACAACCAGGCCACGTGGCACATCGCCGTCAACGACTACGATGGTCCGCGTGCCTACCGCAAGGTCATCGGCGGTTAACTCGGGACAGACCCCATTCCTTGCCGAGCAGCTCATATGAGCGCAGACGGTCTTGGTGGTCGTGAGTCATTGTTGTCACCACAAGCTCCTGTGCGCCAGTGGCACGTTGAAGCCCGTCGAGCCTGTCTGCGACGGAAGCGGCCGATCCCACGAACCGCGTGGAAATTCGGTCCTCGACCAAAGCGGCCTGTTCAGGCGGGAGTGCTTCGACAGTCCGGGGGTCCGGGTATGGGATGGCGCCGTCACCACTGCGGATACTGTGAACCCATTGCGCGAACGGCGAAGCGAGATACTCTGCATCCGAATCATTCTCTGCTACAAGGACATCAGCGGAAACCACCACATACGGTTCGTCGAGAACCGACGACGGCGTGAACGCCGCACAGTATGCCTCGATGGCGTCAAGGGTGGTGCCGGGGCTGACGTGATAATTCGCGACGAACGGCAGGCCTCTGGCTCCAGCGGTTCGCGCACTCTGACCCCCGCTGCTTCCGAACAGCCAGAGCTCGACTTCTGCGCCCTCTCCCGGTGTCGCAGAAAGCTGTACCCCGTTCTCCGTCTCGAACTTCCCACCGAGCAGGGCGATGATGTCATCCAGTTGGTCATCGAAATTCGGCACCTGAGCGCCCGGCAGTTGAAGGACGGAACCCCCCGCCGCGAACCGCTCCGACAGAATCAACTGGGCCGATCGGAATGGCGTAGGAAATTCGGAATGGCGTAGGAAATAGAAGTCCCCTCGACGACTGTCGGCTCCCGCGGTGCTACCGGGTCGTCCTTGCCGGCCACCGCCTCGGCTCGTCGTTGCCCGGACCGGCCGAGTCCGAGGTCGATACGGCCCGGATACAACGCGTCGATGGTACCGAACGCCTCCACCACCGCCGCGGCGGTGTGATGGCCGACCTGCACGGCGGCCGAACCTACTCGAATCTCATTGGTAGCCGAGGCGATCAACCCGATCAACACCGCAGGCGAGGAACTGGCCACTGCGACGAAGTGGTGTTCGGCGACCCAATATCGTCGGTATCCCCATTTCTCGGCGTTCTGTGCGAGGTCGATGGTGTTCTGCAGAGCCTGCCGGGCCGTGGACCCTTCGCTGATCGGTGAGAGGTCCAAGACAGCCAGCGGCACTCGACTCATCGCGGATTTTTTTCGCCGGCCTCGACGGCGATGGCGAGCCTGTTCTCGGCGGGTGCCACCGGGCACGTCGCATAGTCGGTGAACGAGCACGGCAGGTTCGACGCCCGGTTGAAGTCGAGGGCCACCGTTCCGTCGGCGCCTGGTGCGGCGACCGACAGTGACCTGACGCCAGGGTATGTCGTCACGCCGCTGGTGGCGTCGGTGAACAGCACACTCAGCCCACCCTCCCGGCCACCGAAGGCGACCAACTGCGCAGCGGCGCCGGCCAGTTCGAAGTCGATGACGCCAACGGCGTTGTGGTGATGCTCGAGTCCCGTTACGACAGCACCCGTCGTGACGGTCTGCGGCTGCTCGTACGGCGTTAATGTGCCTGCGACGCGCCACCGTTCACTGGGCGGGAAGGTCGGTATGCCTTGGTAAGCCTGCAGGTGCGGAGACTTCGGATCGTGCACCCGCAATGCGACGGAGCCGGTTCGACGGATGACCTCGATACGGCGTTCCCCGTCATCAACGAGCAGCCCCGGCGCGCCCTCGACCGGTTCGAGCCGTTCGGTTCCCTCGATCCCCTCGACGTACACCGCATCGTCGTTCGCTCGCCAACGGCCCGGCAGGTCGGCGATGGTATCGAATTCGTCGGTGAGCCAGTACAAGCCCGTCAGGCTGACCCAGCCGAGCGGGTCACCGTAATAGCGTTCGCGCTCACTGTGCCACTCGTTCCACGCCGCCTCGAACGTTGCCTCTGCGGTATCTGCGGTGGTTGTCATGATTCTCACTTTCCTTCCTGCTTGTCGAACGCACGATACGAGTCAACCCGCGGCGCTGCTGTTGGCCTCACCGCTTCGCCTCCGCGTCAGCGGTTCACGAAGGCCGAGATGACCGCGCAACGTCGTCGACGTGTACTCGGTCCGGTATACACCGCGTTCCTGCAGTTCGGGCACCAGCCAGTCGACGATCTCGTCGAGTCCGCCGGGCACGATGTATGGCGAGATGTTGAAGCCGTCGGTCGCGCCGGCACGTACCCAATGGGCGAGTTCATCGGCGACCTGGCCCGGCGTACCCACGAATCCCGAGCGCTCTGACGTTTCGATGGCGATCTCGCGCAGCGACAGGTTCTTGGCCTCTGCGAGCGCACGCCACTCCCTTGCGATGGCGATCGGGTTCTTGCCGTCCCTGGCCGCACCGCGCGTCACCGAGATCGGTGCAGGCACCGGATCATCCTCGGGGAGTGGACCATCCGGGTCGCGGTCGGAGAGGTCACGCCCCCAGACCTGACCCACGAGGGACAACGCAGTCTGCCCGGTGTACTGACCCGCGAGCACCCAGCGTCGCTTCTCCTCGACTTCGGACGCCTTCTCCGCCAGCACGATCTGAGTTCCAGGCAGAATCTTGATGTCGTCCGCCGGCCTACCCGCGGCGAGCAGCCGCGCGCGGATGTCGTTGGCGAATGCCAGCGCGTCGTCGAAGTGGGTGCCGTGGCGCGAGAAGATGACGTCGGCGTTGGCTGCGGCGAAGTCACGACCCGTCGGCGAATCTCCGGCTTGGAAGATGACCGGATGTCCCTGAGGGCTGCGCGGCAACGTCGCGTCGAGCAAGATGTCGAACTGCGACGTCGAACGCTCAAGGTGCCGAACGGCATTCGGATCGGCCCAGGCGTCACTGTCTGTGGAGGTCGCGATGGCGTCGTCGGCCCACGAGTCCCAGATCGCGCGGGCCGTGCGGATGAACTGACCGGCCCGTTCGTACCGCAATTCGTGATCGAGGAACCCGCCGCGTCGAAAGTTCTCCCCGGTCCAGGCGTTGTCGGTGGTGACTGCGTTCCACCCCGCCCGACCCCCGGACAGGATGTCCAGACCTGCCAGCCGCCGGGCCAAGTCGGCGGGTTCGTTGTAGGTGGTGTTCTGCGTCGCCACCAGACCGATGTGTTCGGTGATGCCTGCCAGCGCCGAGAGTTGCGCGATGGCATCGGGACGACCGGCGATGTC
>JAVRPG010000327.1:0-4396 GCA_032162325.1 Mycobacterium sp.
AGGTAACCCGGGAACGGGTCGTGGGTCGCGTTGACGATGCGGAGTTGGCCGTTGAAGGTGCAGATGCCGGTATTCAGCTCGCCCTGGACCTGGAGGAGGATCGCCGGCCCCCAGATCGCCAGCGGTCGCACAGCTTCTGGTGTGCCCATGTCCAGGACGCCGAGGTTGGAGGCGAACGCCTCGAAGCTAAGCCCTGCCGTCATGAAGGATTCTGCGTCCTCGGGTGTCGCATCGACGGGGATGAACTTCTCGGTTGCGGCCGACGCGGCGAGCACAGCGGTTAGCGAACGTGCAGCCGCGAGCTGGTCGCCGATCATGCGGGCCATGTCCCACAGGCCGGTGAGTTGCTCGCGGGTGAACGCGGTACGGGTCACCGTGATGTACAGGCACACGTCGTCGTCCACGCCGATCTTGCCGCGGAAGGCGGTGAAGGGGGTCAGCATCCGGACGAAGTCATTGCGGCCGGACTCGATGATCACCCGGCTCATCGCCGAGACCAGCACCGACTGAACGGTGGTCCGCTCGGCGCGGGCGCGGGTGAATAGCCGCCGGGTCAGGTCCGCATCGAAACAGATAGCGCTCAGGTGGGGCAGGGCCCCATCGAAGGGTCGAGTTGTGGACAGCGTGGCAGACCGGTCCGGCTGCGCTGGTGGCGCCTGACCATTTGCGGCCGCGGCTGGTTGCGTATGGCGCAGGCGGCCGATCAGGCCCTCCTGCGACGGCGGGACGGACAGCGCCTCCAGCGGGCGCCCGTTCAGTGCCGAGAACAAGTCCCGCAGAATGCATACGGCGGAGAGCCCGTCGGCGATGACATGATCGGCGGTCAGCACGATCGCCGCCGGGTTACGCTCCCCGGAGCGCAGCAGCGCGACCCGGATCATCGGCGCGCGGGAGGTGTCGAATGGGTGGGTCAACTCCCGGGCGACAAGATCACACCAGGTCTGGCCCGTCCCGGCGTCGACGACGGTGACTGGGATCGGTGCCACGATCGCCGGGCGGTAAAACCCGAGCCTCGTCTGCGGGTGATCCCCGACGCAGACGTTCAGCAGCGGATGGCGGCGCTGCACCACGCGTAGCGCGCCAGCAAGCGCGGACGGATCCAGGTCCTCAGCAAGCTCGGCCACCGTGCAGAAGTGCATCGTGTTCTTCTGCTGGCGCCGGTGATACATCCGCTCGAAGGCGCCAAGCGGACGAACCAAAGCACCCAGTGCTTCGGCAGCACGTGGTCGCGATCTGACATTCCCGGCCTCGGAGTCGGTATCGCGTCGAATCATGGGCTAGCTCCTATACCTCGTTCAACGCCGGTTCTGAACCGCTGTGGCTCCAGTCTGTTCATGTGGCCCGCCGGGAGCTAGAACCCATGCGACAGGTCGGTGTACCGGAGCGTCACGATCCTAGCTGTCGAGGCGAAATGCGTTGCGGTAGTTCGTCGGTGAACTCGCGTAGCGGGCCTTGAAGGCGCGGCTGAAGCGGCTGGTGTCCGAGAAACCCAGCGCTGCGCAATGACCCAGACGGGCCGATCGCAAGTGGTCACGTCCTCGCGGGCGCGGGCCAAATAACGTGGCGATTACCTGCGTGGCGCCAATACGGGCTGTGCAGAGCGTCGGGGTGATGTCTCAATCTACGTGTTGCTCAGTACATCTACGTGGGCCGCCCGGTCAGCTGTCAATGTCGGAAACGAAGTTCCGGCAATCGGATTTGCTGGTGGCGCGATTTGCTATAACGCGAAGATGGATGCGATGGCCTTGGTCTCGTCGTCGTTGGCATATGTGAGTGTGGTGACGGTCCGGTCGACCAGTCCTGGTCCGAACTTGTCGGTGGAACCGGCCGGATGGACGTGGGCGATGATCTCCAGCTTGTCGCCGAGGGCGATCGGCGCCTCGTGCTCGATGGTCACTCGGATCGGCCCACGCAGCAGTTCCGGTGTGGCAGACAGGTAGTCCTCGACGACGCTCCAGTAGACGGAGTTATTCATGTGGTTGAACAGGTCGATGTCGGTGAAACGGATTGGGTAGTAACGGATCTGGGCGGCGTTCTCGCGGTCGCCGGGGGTGAGGTAGGACGTCCATCGCAGCCGGTGGACGTTGGTAGTGGCGTGCAGCCCTTGGAGGAAGTCCTCGTTGATGCGCGACGGCATTAAGGTGTGGGGGTTGATGTTGATCCAGAAGGCCTCGGATTCGATCAGGCCGCCCTTGCCGCCGTCGATGCGAACCCGCTTCTCGCACCATCGGGTCGAGGCCGCTGAGCACCAGCGGCGCAGCCGCAGCATGTCGTTGAATTCGATCGGTTTGATCAGGTCAATCATGGTGCGTCGGACGATCCACAGCGGGTGGGTGTCTGCAAAGCCCGACTCGCGCAGTTGATCCTGGCCGATGTCCTGGATGTGACGCGCGGCGGCGTCCAGCCGCAGCCGGCCGTAGCGGTCGATATCGGCCACCCGTAGGGGCCATTCACGTTCGAAGACATCGGGATGGACGTCGAGAACGGGCGTCAGGACTTTGTCCAGGGTCATCACAGTTCCGCCTTTCACCCAGCGCGAGCTTGGCCGCGCCATGTGACCGATGAGGTTCTTCTCAAAGCCGGCCGCTTTGACGGCCGTCAGTGCGCCCGCTTGGCGAGGCGTTCGGAGTCGCAGATCAGCACGCTCTTGCCCTCCAACTGGATCCAGCCGCGGTGGACGAAATCGGCGAGCGCCTTGTTCACCGTTTCGCGCGACGCCCCGACCAGCTGCGCGATTTCTTCCTGGGTCAGGTCATGAGTGACCCGCATCGCGCCACCCTCCCGAGTACCGAACTGTTGCCCCAGGTGCAGCAGCTGCTTGGCCACCCGCCCGGGAACGTCGGTGAAGATCAGGTCAGCCATGTCGTTGTTGGTGCGGCGCAGCCGGCGGGCCAGCACTCGCAGCAGCTGCCCGGCGATCTCGGGCCGGTCGGCGATCCAGGCGCGCAAGGCGTCGCGATCCATCGACACCGCACGGACATCGGTGATCGTGGTCGCGCTCGACGTCCGAGGGCCCGGGTCGAAGATCGCCAATTCACCGAACATGTCCGATGGGCCCATGATCGTCAGCAAGTTCTGGCCCCCGTCGGGGGAGCAGCGGCCGACCTTGACCTTCCCCGAAACGATGATGTAGAGCCGGTCGCCGGGTTCACCTTCGGCGAACACCATGTGCCCGGGTGGAAAGTCGATGGGCTGCAGTTGTTGCGTTAGCGCGGAAGCGGCGCTGGACTGGAGTCCCTGAAATATGCCGGCCTTGGCCAGGACCTCGTCCACATGGCCTCGGTCGCCCTGCCGCTCGGGCCAATCAACGTCAGCGTGAGTTAGGTATTCCGGCCAATCGCTCCCTAACGGCCGGTCGCCAATCTCTTGCGGCTTGGAATCATCGCTTCCGGCGTCTGTAGCCATATGACCTGCGTTCCGATACTGCTTCATCATCGGAACGGCCACCCGCATGGCATCCGGCCGGGACCTGTTGGAGCCGGCGCGCGGCATCCGGTCGACGTCGAATACTCCGCGGTCAGCATGCATCCTAATTCTCCGATCAGGCGGGCTGGGCCCGCACCGTAGTCATCAAGTTCTAGGGTGGTGCGACGTTGCAATCGCAACGATTGCGCTCCCACGAGCCCATGTCGCCACCGCTGACCCCAATCAACCCTTCCCGCCAGCTGGAATCTCGCGTACCAGCCAGCTGCAAATTTCCAGTTTCGTGCGACGTGAGCATCGGGGCAGCCGAACGGGCCCCAACTCGAGCTGCGGAGTACTCACCGGCAACACGTGAGGGTGGCGTGGTGAAGTGCGGTTCATTGTCGGCGACACCATCTGCGTGCACGGGGGGACCGGAACGCCCTACTACCCCGATCGGAGCGCAGATGATCATCGGATATGTCATCGCGGCAGCACTTCTGGAGTGCACCCTGCACCACACAAGCGTCACACAGCCGCACGGCGCACCGCACGATCCGGTCACCAACGACGAGCTCATCGCGAAGTTCCATGCCGCTGGCCGACCGCGTCACCGGTGCGGGTCGGGCGCGACGATCTCGGCAGTCTCAGTAACCTCGTCGACTTGCTCGCGGCGCCGGTATGAGGCGCACTCGGCTGAAGGGACACATCATGACGACGACGCCCGCACGTCAAGTCTTGTGGGATCTGCTGGGGGCAGCACCAATTCATCGAGGCGGCTGGGGTTTCGACGGAATCTCGGCTAGGAATTGGCTGAAGGGAGTGCTCTTCAGCGCCTGTACGCTGCCGGCCATCGCCTGACGCTGGAACTTGCGGCTAGCGGGAGGCGGGAGTAGGGCTGGCGGTAATCAGATGATGGTCGGTGGCTGGAATCGCTTGTTAGACATGGATGATGACGGTCACAGTAACTGGAATCCCTTGTTGGACAGTAACT
>JAVRPG010000328.1:0-2852 GCA_032162325.1 Mycobacterium sp.
AGGGGACGGGCGAGCACCGCGATCGCCAGGGCGACGATCGTGATCAGGCCGAGCCGCCGCATCGAACCGCCGATGATCACGCTGCGGTCGTCCTCGGGCTTCAGACGGCCGGCCGCGCGCTCCTGCAGCAGCCCGTTGACGGCACCGAGCGCCAGCCCGACGGTCAGGAAGACCCCCACCAGGACATGACCGACGAGAGCGGCGACCGCGATCGCGCCACCTCCGAGCACCACGGGAAGAACAAGCGTTCGGGCGATGCGACTGGGCCCAGCGGTCAACGCGGGCCCACTCATGGGGGCAGTGGTCACCGCGGACGATCTCCGATCGCATCAGGTTCCGGGCGGCGTGGGTTCAGTCGAGATAACGGCGAATCTCGAACACCGAGCCGAGGATGCCCAGGAGGATACCGGACGCGATTCCGACCAGAACACCCGCAGGTGCGCTGCCGAAGTGCTGGTCGGCCAGGTGCCCGAGCAGGAGGCCGACGACCAGGCAGGTGGCGTTGGCCATGCCGAGTCCCAGCAGCCCCACGCCGGTCAGGCGGGGCGGCTCGGAGGGGCCGGAGTCACTCACTGCAACTGCCTCAACGCGGGCCGCGGTCGGCCCGCAGCAACGGCACGCTGCTGGCCACGAGGACCACCGCCGCCACCGCGCCGACGACCGCCAGCCCGGTCAGCGGGCCGCCGCTCACCGACATCGCCACCGCGCCGAAGGCGAGCAGCGCCGTCCAGCCGTACATGATCAGCACCGCGCGGGTCTGGCTGTGCCCGATCTCGAGCAACCGGTGGTGCAGATGCGCCTTGTCCGGCGAGAACGGCGAGCGTCCCGCCCGGGTTCGGCGTACGACCGCAAGAAGGAGATCGACGAACGGCACGGCGAGCACGGCGAAGGGCAGCAGCAGGGGAAGCAGCGCCGGAAACGCGGTCGCTGTGGGCAGGTTGGCGTAGTTGAACTGGCCGGTGAGGCTCGTCGCGGCCCCGGCCAGCATGAGCCCGATCAGCATGGAGCCGCTGTCGCCCATGAAGACGCGGGCCGGGTTGAAGTTGTGCGGGAGGAAGCCGAGGCACGCGCCGGCCAGCACGACCGCGATGAGCGTCGGCGAGCTGATCCGATCCTGGTGGACGCCGTGGGTCACCGAGCCGTTGGAGAGCGAGACGCAGAAGGCGAAGAAGGCCAACGACGCGATCGCGCCCACACCTGCGGCCAGGCCGTCGAGGCCGTCGATGAAGTTGATCGCGTTGACAGTCATCAGCGCCAGCAGCACCGTCAACGGCACGCCCTCAGGACCGAGCTCGAGGTTGATGCCCGGCAGGTTCAGGGTGAGCAGCTGCAGGCCCAGCAGCACCATGATGCCGGCGGCCACGACCTGCCCGGCGAGCTTGGTGAGGGCGTCGATCCCCCACTTGTCGTCGACGAGGCCGAGCAGCACGATCACGCCGCCGGCGATCGTGATGGCCTCGACATCGGAGTACTTGAACACCCCGGAAAGCGCGGGCAGCTGGTGCGCGACGAGGAACGCCGAGCACACGCCGGCGTACATCGCCAGCCCACCGAGTCGCGGGGTCGGGATGGCATGCACGTCACGGTCGCGTGGCTCGGCCATCGCGCCGATGCGGATGGCGATCCGGCGCGCGACCGGGGTCAGGAGGTAGGTGACCGCCGCTGCGACGCAGAGGACGAGGGCGTACTCGCGCACAGCCGGACGCTAGCGGGCATATGCGGGGTGGGCGGCGACCAGGGCGTCGACGCCCCGTCGTACCTCCTGGACGGCCGATCCGTCGTCGTCCCGCACCGCGCGCGCGATGAGCGAGGCGACCTCCTTCATATCCCCCTCCTGCATGCCCTGCGTCGTGACGCTCGGCGTGCCGACCCGGATGCCGGACGCGATGGACGGCGGCTGCGGGTCGTTGGGGATGGCGTTCTTGTTGAGCACGATGCCGGCCCGGCCGGTGCGCTCCTCGGCATCCTTGCCGGTGACCCCGATGTCACGGAGATCGATCAGCGCGAGGTGGGTGTCGGTGCCGCCGGAGGTCGGTCGCATGCCTTCCGCGGTCAGCCCGTCGGCGAGGGCTTGCGCGTTGGCGATGACCTGACGTGCATAGGCCTGGTACGACGGCTGCAGCGCTTCCTTGAGGGCGACCGCCTTCGCGGCGACCGCGTGCATCAGCGGGCCGCCCTGGCTGAACGGGAAGACGGCCTTGTCGATCCGCGCGGCCAGCTCCTCCTTGCAGACGATCATTCCGCCGCGCGGGCCCCGCAGCACCTTGTGCGTCGTGAAGGTGACGACGTCGGCGTAGGGCACCGGCGAGGGGATGGCCTTGCCGGCCACCAGCCCGATGAAGTGCGCCGCGTCGACCATCAGCCATGCACCGACCGAGTCGGCGATCTCACGGAATCGGGCGAAGTCGATGAGCCGCGGATAGGCCGTCGCTCCGCAGATGATCATCTTGGGTCGGTGCTCGTCAGCGAGCCGCGCGACCTCGTCGTAGTCGATGAGCTCAGTCTCGCTGTCGACGCCGTAGCCGACGACGGAGAACCACTTGCCGGAGAAGTTGACCTTCGAGCCGTGAGTCAGGTGCCCGCCGTGTGGCAGCGACATGGCAAGCACGGTGTCGCCGGGGGTCAGCAGAGCGCCGTACGCCGCGAAGTTGGCCTGCGCACCGGAGTGCGGCTGCAGGTTGGCGTGCTCGGCGCCGAACAGCTCCTTGGCCCGCTCGATGCCGATGATCTCGGCGCGGTCGACGACCTCGCACCCGCCGTAGTAGCGCTTGCCGGGGTAGCCCTCGGCGTACTTGTTCGACAGCGTGCTGCCGAGCGCAGCCAGGACGGCAGGGCTGGTGAAGTTCTCACTG
>JAVRPG010000329.1:0-4040 GCA_032162325.1 Mycobacterium sp.
TCGGGCAGCGGGTATTCGGCGCGCACGCGGTCGCGTAGCGCGCTGGAGAACGCGTGGATGGCTTCCTCGAGCCGCTCGGGCGGGATCTCGTCTCCCGCGCGGTAGGCAGCCATGCGCTCGGCGAGCGGTCCGCTGCCGCCCAGCGCGACGTCGAGCTTGCGGTGCGCCTGCAGGTACTGATCGGGATCGCCCTTGGCGATGTGCACGTCGAAGTAGGCCTCGACCTCGTCGACGAAGCCGACGTCTTGGCCTGCGAACTTCCTACCGGCGCAGGCCAGCGCCCGCAGGTGGGCCGTCACGTAATCGGCGCGAGCCCGATCGAGGCCGTCGGCATGCGGCACCTCGGCGGCCAGGCGCTCGGCCTGGTGGGCCAGGTCGGCGGGATCGGGCGCGGGCTCGTTCTGCACCTGCTGACGCAGCGCGGGGTCGCCGGTGAAGGAGTCGACGTAGCCGTCCTCGATCCTGTCGAAGCGCAAACCGAGCAGCAGATACTCGCGGATCAAGGTGGCGGCGTCCATGGCCTCAACGGTAAATGCAAGACTGACCCCATGCCGCGGCTGAGCGAGCCGAGCCCCTACGTGGAGTTCGACCGGGGTCAATGGCGCGCGCTGCGCATGTCGACGCCGATGAAGCTGACGGAAGACGATGTGCTGCAGCTGCGGGGTCTCGGTGAAAAGCTCGACCTGCTGGAGGTCGAAGAGGTCTACCTGCCGCTGGCCCGGTTGATCCACCTTCAGGTCGCGGCACGCCAGCGGTTGTTCGCCGCGACCGCGGAGTTCCTCGGTGAGGCACAGCAGAATCCGGACCGGCCGGTGCCGTTCGTCATCGGCGTGGCGGGAAGCGTCGCAGTCGGCAAGTCGACCACCGCCCGTGTGCTGCAGGCGCTTCTGGCGCGCTTTGAACACCACCCGCGGGTCGACCTGGTCACCACCGACGGCTTCCTGTACCCGAACGACGAGCTGACCCGTCGAAACCTGATGCACCGTAAGGGTTTTCCGGAGAGCTACGACCGGCGCGCGCTCATGCGGTTCGTCACGGCCGTGAAGTCGGGCGCCGACCAGGTCTGCGCACCGGTCTACTCGCATCTGCTCTACGACATCGTGCCCGGCGAAAAGCAGATCATCAAGCATCCCGACATTCTCATTCTTGAGGGCCTCAACGTGTTGCAGACGGGTCCCGCGCTGATGGTGTCGGACCTGTTCGACTTCTCCGTGTATGTCGACGCTCGCATCGAGGACATCGAGCACTGGTACGTCAACCGGTTCCTCGGCCTGCGGTCGACGGCGTTCGCCGATCCCGCCTCGCACTTCCACCACTACGCCACGCTGACCGATGACGCCGCGGTGTTCGCCGCCCGCGATATCTGGCATTCGATCAACCGCCCCAACCTGATTGAGAACATCCTGCCGACGCGGCCGCGCGCCACGCTGGTGTTGCGCAAGGACGCCGACCACTCCATCAACCGGCTGCGGCTGCGCAAGCTCTAGTTCTCCCGCGCGAGCAGACACAAAAGTCCCCAAACACGCGGCGTGTCGGGGACTTTCGCGTCTGCTCGGCAGAAGTGGTTACGCCTTGATGCGGCGCCAGCCCTGGTACTGCAGTTCGGCGAACACCAGCGTGTAGACACCGGTGGCCAGCGTCAGCACCACACCGGTCGTGGTGAGCGGCATCCAGTCAGACAGCACGAGAACCACCGCCGCGACCGTGTACAGCAGGTTGGCGATGATGACGGCGATACCTGGGACTCGGACCGACGGCAGCGCCGCAAGACCCAACACGGCGATGCCGTACACGATGAAGAAGGCGCTCATCGAGTACTCGAACGCGCGCGTCGTCCCCGACAACTCCGACAACCAGCCCGCGAGCGGGAGGGCGGCGACACCGGCAAGGCCGGTGAGGACGGCGTCGGCACGCATTGCGAACCGCAGCAGCGAATCGGTCGACTCATTCAGTCGGGTCGAGATGGCGGTCATGGGTTTTCCTTTCCGTGGTTTTCTTCTGGCGACCGGTACCGGAGTCGACGCCGCAACCTCTGACGACGGCGACTCCGGACCAGCCATGAGGGAGTCACGCCAGGCGGCGCACTCCGAGGTACTGGACGTAGGCGAAGCCCACCGTGGCGACGGTGAACGCGATCGTCGTGACCACGCCGAGTTCGGTCAGCGGCAGCCAGCCGGCCGCCAGCACGACGGCGACGAGGATCGCGAAGACGACGTTTCCGGCGAGCACACCGATGCCGACGCGCCGGATGTCGGGCAGGCCGGCGGCCGCGAACAGCGCGACGCCGTAAATCACCAAAGCGGCGCCGCCGATCCACTCCGAAGTGGCCGAAAGACCGGAGAGCCGCGACAGCGGGTCGGCTGCCATCGCGACGAGCAGCCCGACGCCGGCGCACAGGGTGGCGTCGGTGCGAAGGGCGAAACGCAACAGAGAGTCGCCTGGAGCCGCAGCGGCGGCGACATTGTCCCGAGTTTCCCGGACCGGGCGGGTGTTGATTGCGGTCATGGCACCGATGCTTCTCAGATGCCACTGCCAGATCGACGCCAGAAGCTGCCAGCTACTGCCAACCGCAGGTCAGTCTTGTGCGCTGACCAGATTTCCGCGCAGATCGGCCGCGATCAGCCGGGCTGCGGCGTTCTGCCAGTTGTGCAGCGAGCGTTGCGGCACCTCGGTGACGAACCAGTGCCAGGCCTGCCGGGCGACCGGGTCCAGTCCGGCGGCGGTGGCGTTCTGCGCGTAGGCGCGCACGCCGACGACATACGGGAAGTACAGCGAGTTGTAGTGGCGCCACTGCTCGGTGGTGCCGAAGTCGCCGCCGTCGCGCGGCTTGAGCCTGGCGATCCGATCGGCCAGCAGCGCCTTGAGTTCGTTGGCCCGTTCCAGCGGCTGGTCGGGCGCGCCGCGCGCGGCGAGGCGCTCGTCGATGATCGGCAGCGCCGTCAGCGGGTTGGCGACGAGCTTGGACAGGTCGCCGTAGTGGCCGAGCGCGCGACGGGTGAGCCGGGCGAAGGCGTCGTCGTCGACGCCGTCGAGCGGGTTGTCGGACCGCAGCGGCAGCGCCGCCTCGGTGCGACGCAACGCGGCGCGATCGGCCCGCAGGTCCGGCGACCGGGAGAACGCCAGCCGGTCGAGCAGCCCGGCCAGCGGGTCGGCCAGCACGTTGATCGCGATCGCGATGCCCAGGCTGGTGAACAGCAGCACCGTGAGGGCCGTCTCCTGTCCCGACACGGCCAGGCCGATCAACAGCTGGCCGCCGAACAGCAGCGCCACCACGGCCGTCGCCGCGAAGGACCGCAGCATGTCGGCCCGCAGCGCCTGGCCCTCGTCGAATGCATCGCCGATCGCGACCGCGATGCCAAGCAGCGCGACGTCGAATCCGGTGGACGCCAATGCCAGCCAGCTCGGCACCAGACCGAGCGGGATGACCAGGATCGCGTTGCCCAGCGCGAAGAACAGCGTGGCGATGACGACGAAACTCACCACGGGCCGCGGCGGCTTCAGCAGTACGGCCTTGACCATCGCGCCCAACGAGGACAGCGAGATCGCCGCAAACATCACCCAGTGGCCCAGCCGCAGCGGGCCGTCGACGTTGCCTGCCATCGCCGCGCCGAAGAACGCTACCGCGGCGACACCGGCGACTGCCACGATTTCTCCGGCGCGGCCGCGCCAGCTGTCGCGTGGGCGGGACATCTCGACAAGCACCGCGAACCATGCGATCCCTGGCACCGCAACCAGATAGATCTCGACGCTGCTGAGAACGGCGGAACCGCTGACCACCCGCACAGCGTCCAGCGCCACAACAGACGCGAAACTCGTCAGGCCGATCGCGGCCAACACCAGGACGGGTTTGCGCGGGTCACGGGCGAGCAGGTATAGGCCCAACCACCAGCTGAGCGCGAAGACCACTGCCGACAGCGCAGCCATGACTCAAGTTTGGCACGTACATGCCGCAGCGGCCGAGCCGCTCAGATTCCGTAGCGGCCGAGCCGCTCAGATTCCGTAGCGGCCGAGCCGCTCAGATTCCGTAGCGGCGATGCCTC
>JAVRPG010000330.1:0-5196 GCA_032162325.1 Mycobacterium sp.
GCCGCCCGCGTAGCCGGCCACGTTCGCCCGGACGGGATGGCGGGCTGGCCGAACTGGTCGGCTGGCGAGCATCTGCGGCTGATGGACCGCTGGGGCGTGGCAACCGCGATGCTGTCAATTTCCTCGCCCGGTACCCACTTTGGCAATGATGCCGCCGCGCGCCGCCTTACCCGGGAAGTCAACGATGCCGGTGCCGCGATCTCTCGCGCCCACCCCGGCCGGTTCGGTCACTTCGCCTCGCTGCCGCTGCCCGACGTGCCCGGCGCGCTCGACGAGCTCAGCTACGCACTCGATGAACTCGGCAGCGACGGGATCACCATCGAAACCAATAGCGCCGGCGTGTATCTCGGCGATCACCGATACGAACCGCTGTATCGCGAACTCAATCGGCGCCGCGCCGTGGTCTTCGTGCATCCCACGTCACCGCCGTGCGCCGAGACGATCGCCCTTGGCCGGCCCCGGCCGATGCTGGAGTTCATTTTCGACACCACCCGCGCGGTCAGCGATCTTGTCTTCACCGGCACGCTGGTCCGTTATCCCGACATTGAGTGGGTATTCACCCACGGCGGCGGCGCTCTGCCGCTGCTCGCCGAGCGGATGGAGCTGTTCCGTACCGTGTTTCTCGGCGATGACGATCCGCATAGCGCAGTGCCCCGCCAGCTGAGACGGTTGTGGTTCGACATCGCCGGCACACCCTTCCCGCATCAAGTGCCCGCCGCGGTCGCGGCGTTCGGCGCCAGGCGGCTGCTCTACGGCAGCGACTACTGCTGGACCCCGGCCCATGGAGTGGACGCGCAGCTGGCATCGATCGAGCAAGCCGATCAGCCTGCCGACGACAGCTGGCGGTCGCTGACCACCCGGAACGCCGCTCGGCTGCTGGGCCCGAGGGAAACCGCTCGCGTAGCCACGTGAAGCTGACTAGATGACCCGGCGACTCCCGGCCATGTTCTTGCGCGGCGGATCGAGTAAGGGACTCATGTTCCTGCGCGGAGATCTGCCCGACGGCCGCGCCGACTGAGACGCTGATCTTCGTCGCCGCGATGGGTAGCCTAGACCCGCAGGGCGGGCGCTTAGCGGCATCGGCGGCGGCGTCACGTCGCCATCCAAGGTGAGCGTGATCGGGCGCCCGATGCATCCCCAAGCGGACGTCGACTACATGTTCGCTCAGGTCATGGTGTCGGAGCCGCGCGTTGACGGATGACTACGACGAGATGGAGTATGCGGTGTTACCGGCAAACTCCCCGCCGTTATCAACAGCACAAGTGTGCCAACGCCGCCCGCCCGGCAGACACCAAACAGCGTCTGCACGTGGTTACCGGTAACTGCATATTCGTTATCGCGTTGTCTAGCAAGATAATTCACTGCGTCGCCTTCGCCGATAAATTGGTGGTAGCTCCGTCGCCGTACTGTCTTGCGTACGGCGAGGACGTCGGCTTTCGCATTCGCTCTAGGCAGTGACATCGTTGACGGTAGGCGGAAAGCCGAACGCCGCGTTCAGCGTGGTAGCAGCCCAGGACGGGAAGCAACCCCATGACGAGTGCCAATCGTATCGACGTCCACACCCATGTAGTGCCGCCGTTCTGGGGCGAGGAGTTGTCGAGTCACGGTGGAGACCCGTCAGGCTGGGCCTTCCGACGTGGAGCGCTGACGCCCATCTGAAGCTCATGGATCATAACCAGATCGCTACCAGCGTGCTGTCGCTGACAGCCCCCAGCGTTGTGGGCTGGCAGGGTCAGCAGCGCCGCGATATAGCCCGAAAGGTCAACGAGTACGTGGCCGACCTGGGCGCGAAACACCGTGGTCGATTCGGGGCCTTTGCGACGCCTTGCGCTTAACGGCTGCTCTCCTTCGGGGAGCCGCAATGCACCCGATAGACGGAATCGAATACGGCAGGGCGCCAGCAAAAGTCGCGATAAGACACTTGTCGCGGACGAGACTTCAGCCAGCGCCCACCGCACCCGCGCTGGGCGAGCGTGCCCGGGCGGCGGCGTTGTGGACGCTATTCTGGCGGGTATGGCCACCGAGTCCACCATGCTCGCCCTCGGCACCCCCGCGCCGCCGTTCACGCTGCCCGAGCCAGCCACCGGGGCCACGGTCAGCCTCGACGAGCTCACGGGTCCCGCGCTTGTCGTCACCTTCATCTGTAACCACTGCCCGTATGTCCAGCACGTCGCTGCCGGGCTCGCCGCGCTCGGTCGGGACCTCACCGATCAGGGCGTCGCGATGGTCGGCATCTCTAGCAATGACGTCGCCACCTACCCGCAGGACGGACCCGATCAGATGGTCGCCGAGGCCCGCCGTCACGGATGGACGTTTCCGTACCTCTACGACGAGACCCAGGACGTCGCCCGCGCCTACTCCGCGGCCTGCACGCCCGACACGTTCGTCTTAGACGGCGCGCGTCGACTCGTCTACCGCGGCCAGCTCGACGACTCCCGACCCCGGAACGACCTACCGGTGACGGCGGCTGACGTCCGAGCGGCGGTCGACGCCGTGCTCGCCGGGCGGCCGGTCGACCCCGACCAGCGGCCGTCGATCGGGTGCGGCATCAAGTGGCGTTGAGCCGGCCGCACGCCGACGGCATGAGGTAGGTTGCGGCCGTGGCCGTTCTCGTAACCGAGCTGTCGGACCACCACTGACTGTCCTCTGTTGGGTGAGGCTCACGAAGCTGATTTGCGACTGCCAGCCGCGTACCGAAGAAGCGCTCCGCGCAGCAAACAGCTCCCCTGCTTGCCGCACGCCCTCTGGCCACCCTCGGCCCCCAATGGTGGCGGTGAATCCGCGGCAGCAGCTCCACCTATGTCGGCGTCGCCAAATGTTCGGCGCCCGGACGACGAATACGGCGAGATGAAATACGGCGGATTACCGGTATGTGACGGAATAGGCTGGCAGACAGCGTGAGTGGGTACAGGCTGCAGCAATTAGAGGCGTCACGACGACGTATTGACTTCGGGCTCATCCCATACCGTGTGGCGGCTGATTGCCGCCGGGGGTGATCTCCTTACGTGGATGCGGGTACATCGAGGCCCACTCCAGCAGGCTGGAAAACACTGGGGCCAGCGCGATTCCCCGTTCGGTCAGGCGATATTCGACCTTGGGTGGCATCTGGGCGTACACAGTCCGGGCAACGATGCCGTCGGCTTCTAAGGCACGCAGTTGCTGGATGAGCATCTTCTGCGTGACTGCGGGAATCGCGCGGTGCAGCTTGGAAAGTCGCGACACCGGCTGCCCGAAAAGGTGCCGGACGATCACCAGTTTCCAGCGGCCCTCCAGGGTTTTCAATGCCGCCCCGAAGTTGTCACGGCCATTGCGGATACACCCTTACCTCGCTCGCTGACCTCACTCTCGCGGTACCTGCTGCCCGAATCAGCTTCGATCTGGAGGACGGACTGCAGCTAGCGGGTAACCGTGGATGGGTGTCAGCGGTGACGACATGGGCCTGTTGACACGCAATTGTGTAAGCCGTGCGCCCGCTTGCCATGGATCTAACTGACAAAGGAGACAGATCATGAGCAACGTTCCCGTAACAGAGCTGAACGACGGTACGCGCATCCCACAGCTTGGCTTCGGTGTGTTCCAGATTGAGCCCGACGAAACAGCGGCGGCGGTGCAGGCGGCCCTCGAGATCGGTTACCGCCACATCGACACCGCCGAGATGTACGGAAACGAGAAGGGAGTCGGCCAGGGCGTCCGCGACGCCGGGCTGGATCGCGCCGATGTCTTCATCACGAGCAAGCTCAACAACGGCTTCCATAAGCCCGACGACGCGCGACGTGCGTTTGAGAAGACTTTGAGCGCACTCGAATCCGACTACGTCGATTTGTTCCTCATCCACTGGCCGCTGCCCACGCTGTACGGTGGAGACTTCGTCTCGACCTGGAACGTCCTCGAAGAGTTCGCCAAGGACGGACGCGCCCGAAGCATCGGGGTGTCGAACTTCCAGCCTGCGCATCTTGACCGACTGGCAGCAGAATCGGCCACCGTCCCCGCGGTCAACCAGATCGAGGTCCATCCCTACCTCGCCAATGAAGAGGTCCGCGAGTACGGACAACGCCATGGCATCGCGACCGAGGCGTGGTCGCCGATCGCTCAGGGCAAGGTGCTAGATGACCCGGTCATTGAGCGAATCGCCGACGGCGTCGGCAGGTCACCCGCGCAGGTCGTGTTGCGTTGGCACATCCAGCGGGGCGACATCGTGTTCCCGAAGTCGGTGTCGCCGGACCGGATGAGGTCCAATTTTGCGCTATTCGACTTCGAACTGGACAACTCCGACATGGATGCCATCTCGGCACTCGATCAAGGCGAATCCGGTAGAACCGGCCCTAACCCCGACAAGTTCGACTACATACCCAAGTAGCGCTGATCGTCGGCGAGCTCGACGGCCACGACAAGCGCGGACGAAGGGCATTCCGGTGACCGACGACAAGACACCGATCGCGGGTGACATGCTCGGGCAGGGTGAGCCCGCACGCCCCGCAGCGGGCGGGGCCCGAACGCCGGTGGTGACTAATTGGACCGCTCGGGACAGAGCCGTCGGGGGCGAACATCCACCACTCGTTGACGGGCGCGGCATGCCGGGTGACCGAATCGGCGACGCCGAGCCGCTGCAGTATCCGCATGCTGTTGGGGTAGAGCCCAACTCCCGCACCAATTGGGGTTGGCGGTAACGACAATTGATGTTCGAAAGCGCGAGACTAGGATCAGTGCGCAACCCGCAGTAGGAGATGACGATGACGTCAAACCGAGCAGTGACCTACCTGGGCCCCGGAAAGGTCGCGGTCCAGGAAATCCAATACCCTAAGCTGGAGGTCCAGGACGGGCCGGGTGTCCCCCCGGCGAACATCGGCCGCCAATGCCAGCACGGTGTCATCCTGAAAGTTGTCAGCACCAACATCTGCGGCAGCGATCAGCACATGGTTCGCGGACGCACAACCGCCCCTGAGGGGCTGGTCCTTGGCCACGAGATCACCGGTGAAGTGATCGAAGTGGGCCGCGATGTTGAATTCATCTCCGTCGGCGACCTGGTCTCGGTCCCCTTCAACATTGCCTGTGGTCGCTGCGTCAACTGTAAAGAACGCAAGACCGGCATCTGTCTCAACGTCAACCCCGACCGGCCCGGATCGGCTTACGGATACGTCGACATGGGCGGCTGGGTCGGCGGCCAGGCCGAATACGTGATGGTGCCCTACGCCGACT
>JAVRPG010000331.1:0-3675 GCA_032162325.1 Mycobacterium sp.
GTCTCCCTCGGCTCTCGGGCAGTGTGGATCAACGCACATGGTCTGCAGATCCCAGCTAGGGCACCGCTACCCCCCTTCGGGCCGGTCGCAGCAGCCAATCTTGACGGCGCTCCCGACTTCACCTCCAAGGAGATCGCCGAACAACCAGCAGCAGCCCGCCACGTAATCAACACAATTGGCAGTCGGCTGGAGCACGGGCGCCTACTCGACGATCTCGGTCTGCCTCTGTGCGGTAGGGTGAGATTGGTCGCCTGTGGCAGTTCCTTCTACGCCGCTCAGGTCACTGCCCGCGTGCTGGCCAGCGTCGGTGGGATCCCCACCCGGGTAGTGATCGCCAGCGAGTGCACGACCGAAGTGGATGAGACCGACACGTTGACGGTCGCCTTCTCGCAGTCCGGTGAAACCGCCGACGTCCTCTCCGCGATGGACGCTTGGCCGCGCCCTTGGCTAGCGGTTACCAACAACCCTCAGTCAACGCTTGCGCGTCGGGCGGACGGCGTCTTGGGCCTGGGCTGTGGGCCCGAGCTCGGGGTCGCGGCGACGAAGTCGTTCACCGCACAAGTGATAGCCGGCTCAGCGTTGGCTATGGCGATTTGTTCCGCCCATGACCGCATCAGCGGCTCTGAGCTAGCACACTTGCAAGCGCAACTGGCGGCGGTTCCCGACAGGCTGGCCGCTACCGACGAACAAGTTGCCCCTATCGCGGCGGCACTTGCCGGGGAGCTTGCATGCGAGCCCGGATGGATCTTCGTGTCGCGTGGTGCTGGCATGCCCTACGCCAGCGAGGGTGCCCTTAAACTCAAGGAGCTTGCTTACCGATGGGTCGAGGCCCTACCCGCCGGTGAACTAAAGCACGGTCCGATCGCCCTGGTGCAGGATGGAACCCCGGTCGTCGTGGTGCAAGCACAACCAGCCGCGCGGTTGGCGGTCAACGTCGCCGAGGTGGCCGCTCGAGGAGCCCGCATCATCACCGTCGGAGGCGGCGAAGACCCGAACCTGCCCGTGGTCGCGGCGGACCAAGAACCGCCCTGGGGGCCGCTGGAGGCAGTGATTGCGCTGCAACATCTCGCCCGCGGGGTCACCCGGCACCTCGGGCACGACGTCGACCGTCCCCGCAACCTCGCAAAGTCGGTCACTGTGGAATGAGGCGCGCTACGTCGACCGTCTCACCGATTGCGGCGGACTCTAGGAAGGCTTCTGCGACACGTACGGTTTCGAGACCTTCCTGGAGTGTGACTAGCTCGGCCGATTGACCGCGAACTGCAGCCACGAAGTTGGAAAGCTCCGTCATGAGCGGCTCCGACATCGGTATGGCGTAACAAATCATCTGGCCTTTTTGGTAGAATCTAATATCGTCCGTCAGAGCGTCTGCAACGAAACAACCCCGTTCGCCCGCTATTGTTGTAACTCGCTCCTTGAAGGGCGACAGCCAGTCGGCCAGGTGGGTGGCGACGATACCGCTGGAGAGTTCCGCGACCGCGCTCATTAGGTCCTCGTGAACCCTGCCGCGGCGATGTGCCACGCACGCCGAGACGGAACGGTAGGTGGAACTTGTCACCCACGCAGTAAAGTCGATATCGTGCGTCGCCAAGTCGAGAACGACGCCGACGTCAGAAATCCGTTCAGGAAACGGTCCCTGCCGTCGGGTTACAACCTGGTAGAGGGTGCCGAGCTCGCCGCGCGCTAGCCTATGACGGAGGTTCTGGAGCGCGGGATTGAATCGCTCGATGTGGCCGACGCAGCCGAGCACGCCGTTGCGCGCGAACGCCTCAACGATGACCTGCGCCGCCTTGCAATTGTGCGCGAGCGGCTTCTCGATGAGAGTGGGAACACCGGCTTCGGCCAACTCCAGACCGATCGCCTGATGGGTTCTGGTAGGCGTGGCGACGACACAGAAGTCGATACCGCGATCGATGAGCTCGCTTACGCTGCGGCAGACGTCGGTCCGCTCCAGAGCATGGTGAGGTCGGTCGAGTGGATCCACCGCGGCGACCAGCTCGACGTCGGGCAACGACTGCAGTACTCGCGCATGGTTGCGCCCCATCATCCCAAGACCGATGATCCCTGCGCGCAGGATGCTCATTCCGCCACCGCTTGGGCGACGGCAGTGACGATACGTTCGAGATTCGCGGTAGACAGCGCAGGGTGGACCGGCAGTGACAGGACTTCTTTCGCCGCGGCTGCCGTCTCCGGAAGGTCGCAGCCGAGGTCGAAGGCAGGAAGTCGATGTATCGGCGTGCGATAGTAGACTCCTGTTTCGACGCCCAATCCGGCAAGCGTAGCGGCCAGCTGCTCACGCTGCGAGACTCGCACGGTGTACTGGTGCCACACGGGCTGCGCCGAAGGGGCCACCCGCGGCACCAACAGGAGGTCCTGGCGCGCGAGATGCTCGAGCCCGCCGGTCAAGAATTCTGCATTCTGACGGCGGGCTGCGGTCCATTCCGGCAGGCGGCGCAACTGAACCCTTCCAATCGCGGCGTGGAGGTCGGTCATCCGCGCGTTGTAGCCGATGATCTCATTCATGTTGCCCCGCTCCATGCCCTGGTTGCGCAGGAGCCGCACCCGTCTCGCGGTCGAGTCGTCGGCACACACCACAAGACCACCCTCCCCGCCGGTTGTCATGTTCTTCGTGGCGTAGAAGCTGAAGGCGGCCACCGAACCGAATGTGCCGACCGGTTGATCGCCGAGACTGGCGAGATGGGCTTGTGCGGCGTCCTCAACGAGGGCCAAACCATGAGTCCGGGCAATCTCCGTCAAGCGGTCCATTGCAGCGGGATGCCCGTACAGGTGCACTGGCACGATGGCGGCTGTATGTTCTCCTATCGCGGCCAGCACGGCGGCCGGGTCGATGCAGAAGTGGGTCGGCTCGATGTCGACGAACACTGGTCGTGCCCCGCTGAGAGCGACAGCGTTCGCGGTCGCCGCGAAACTGAATGACGGCACGATAACCTCGTCACCAGGACCGATGCCAATGGCGAGCAGTCCGAGCAGCAGCCCGCTCGTTCCTGAGTTCACCGCAACGCACGGCCGACCCGATACGTGTCGGGAGAACTCGGCCTCGAAGGCGGCGACTTCCGGCCCCTGAGCCAGCATTCCGGACGCGAGGACGCGGTCAACGGCGGTGCGCTCTTCCTCCCCTATGAGCAGACCTGTCGACGGTATTGACTCGACCGACACCTGCTCAAGATGAGAGCTCACGTGACCGCCCCTCCACCTCGAAGAAGCGTTCACCGGTGGCAACACCGTACAACAAGCTTTCACTGCACCGATTCCGCGCTGTCAAACTGCTCAGCCTCCTGGCTGGCCAGCACAATGCGCAGCCGGGCCAGCGCACGGTGCTGGACAGCCCGCACCGCACCGGGTGTGGACCGGACCACCTCGGCGGTTTCCGCGGCGCCGAGCCCGACCACAATCCGCAGCACCAAGATCTCACGCTGTCGGTCGGACAGCACGGTGAGCAGCCGGCTCAGCCGCTCCGACTGCTCGGCGCGCAGCACCCGCTGCTCAGGGCCGTCGTGGTCCACTGCGCCGTCGTCGACGTCCGCCATTAGGTCGGACCGATCCCGCGCAGCCGCCCGGTAAGCATCGGTCACCTTGTGTGTGGCAATGCCGTAGACGAATGCTCGGAACGACAGCCTGATCTCGTAGCGGGTTAGCGCGCTGAGCACAGCCAAG
>JAVRPG010000332.1:0-2732 GCA_032162325.1 Mycobacterium sp.
TGGACGGTCGCCGCGACGGCGACCAGCCGGGTGCGGCTGAACGCTAGCACACTGAGCACGTTCTACTACTCCCCGCCGCACCTGGCCCGGCTGCTGACCACGCTCGACGTGCTCAGCGACGGCCGCCTTGGCGTCGGCGTGGGGCTGGGGTGGATGAAGGACGAGTACGACGCCGTCCGCAGTGCAGACTGGCACCGGCGCGGCAAGATGCTCGATGACGTGCTGGCGTTCCTGCAAGCGTGGTGGGCGACCACTCCGGTGTCCTGGGACAGTGAGTTCTTCTCCTTGCCGCCGGTCTACGCCGACCTGCGCCCCGTCCAGGCCGGTGGTCCGCCCATCTGGATCGGTGGTACCAGCGAGGCCGCGATGCGCCGGGTCGGCCGCAGCGGCACCGGCTGGCTCGGGGTCGAGGTGCCGGACGCCGACCACTTGTGGTCGATTGCACGCCGTGCGGCGCAGGACGCCGGCCGCGATCCTGACGCGCTGAAGACGGCGATGCGAATCAATCTCGAACCGGGCACGTCCGTTGACTCGCTGGCCAGCAGGCTCACGCGCTTCGCCGAGTCCGGTATCGATGAGGCGTTCGTGGATGCCTTCGCGCGCGCTCTGGCTGCCCCTGTGTCGCAGACTGATCGCCTGAAGCTCGACAGCTCGTGGCCTCGCTTCGTCGGCGCCGCGTGGCACGATGTATACCGTGACCCCGACACCTGCCGAAGCGCAGCAGCTCCGCGACCTGGCCCGGTTGCACAAAGTCCGCGACCGGATCGACCGGGATACGCGCAGCCACTGGACGTCGAGGCGCTCGCCCGCGGCGCGAACATGTCGGCCGGGCACCTCAGCCGCGAGTTCAAGCTCACCTACTGTGAATCGCCGTATTCGTACCTCATGACGCGACGCATCGAGCGCGCGATGGCGCTGCTGCGACGTGGTGGCTTCAGCGTCACCGAGGTCTGTTTCGCGGTCGGGTGCTCGTCACTGGGCACCTTCAGCACTCGCTTCACCGAACTGGTCGGTATGCCGCCCAGCACGTACAGGGACCAGGCTGCGCTCTCGACGGTGGGCATGCCGGCGTGCGTGGCGAAACAGGTGACCAGACCGGTCAGGAATCGAGAAGCGCCGGTCGCAACCCGAAGCTAGAATTGGCCGGCATGGACATCAAAATCCTCTCCAGCTTCCTGCCGCACGACGACCCGGACGAATCCCTGGCCTTCTACCGCGACACCCTCGGCTTCGAGGTTCGCGCCGACGTCGGAAACGCCAAGATGCGCTGGGTCACAGTCGGTCCGCCCGACCAGTCCAGCACATCCATCGTCCTGTATCCGCCGTCCGCAAGCCCCGGTGTCACCGACGACGAGCGCCGCACGATCGCCGAGATGATGGCGAAGGGCACCTATGGCATCGTCGTCCTGGCCACCGCCGACGTCGACGGTACCTTCGCGCAGTTGGAGGCCAAAGGCGCCGAAGTCGTCCAGGAGCCCACCGATCAGCCCTACGGGATTCGCGACTGCGCGTTTCGCGACCCCGCGGGCAACCTGATCCGCATCAATCAACAGCGCTGAAGGGCCGAGATCGCGCGATCTCGTGACTCAACACGTTCAACTCGTCCTGCGATAGCCGATAAACAAGAGGGAGCCGAGACTGATGAAGACGATGACATGCAGGCAATTGGGCGGACCGTGCGACCTTCCGCACCAAGGCAAAACCGCAAATGACGTTATCAAGGCCCAAGATCAGCACCTCAAAGACGTGGTCGCGAGTGGTGATGACACGCACGAGACTGCCTTGAAAGAGATGAAGGGTCGGTGGAAGAATCCCATCGGAGGGATGGGATGGTATCGGCGTGCCAAGCGTGATTTTGCCGGGCTTCCCGAAGACTGATCGGTTACAACGGCCGGACCCGCTCGTCAGGGTATCCTCGGCTGGACATGACTGCTCCCGAACCCCGAGCGAAGAACCTCGCCGACCTCTACGACCTCCCCCCACTCGACTGGGCGGATGTGCGCCGCACGCTCGAGACCAACCTGACCCAGGGACCCGGCACCGGTGGACCGGGGCACCACACCTTCTGGTTGTCGACGATCGACGCCGATGGCCAGCCCCACATGACGGCCGTCGGCGCATTCTGGGTCGACGGGCGCTACTACTTCTGCGGTGGTCGGCGATCGCGCAAGATTCGGAACATCGAGCGCGACCCGCGCTGCGCCTTCGGCGTCGCCATCCGCGGCTATGACGTGGCGCTCGAGGGCCGGGCCACCCGTGTCACCGACGACGCTCTGCTACGGCGCCTCGCCGAAGTGTTCGCCGGGGGCGGCTGGGCACCGGCCGTGGCCGACGGCGGCTTCACCCACGAGTACAGCGCACCCAGCGCGGGCCCGCCGCCGTGGTACGTCTACGAGTTCCTGCCCGAGGATGCCTATGCGGTCGCGACCGAGGAGCCCGGCGGCGCTACCCGATGGACCTTCTGACCACTCGGGCGGGCCCAGCCTCCCCGACAGCCGGCTCGCCGCCAGAGTGGCCAGGGTGGCGCCGGTGCCGGTCTGGGTCCCGCGGCGGCGCAGCGCATGGCGTCCCCACCCACTCCGACGGGAACGATGCTGGCGAAGAAGAGGCTCTGGAGGTGCCAGCCGATCTGGACCCAGCCGAAGCGGCGGCGCTGGCGCAGCACCACCCCCCACTGCATCGCCGTGGTCAGGGTCACCAGGGCGGTGAGGCCGACGCCGGCCGCCAGGCAG
>JAVRPG010000333.1:0-4188 GCA_032162325.1 Mycobacterium sp.
GACGACCTTCCCGACTGGGCTTAGTAACCGGACCTTGAGGTCGTAGAGATACGGGTCATCCGGCGTCCACAGGTGCGGGTTCGGCACGCGGACACGCAGCGGCGCACCCGCTGAGCCGATCGAGCGCGCCACCTCCTCACCATCTGGCTTGGAGACAACCACCTCGGCGCGCTGCGTGCTCGTCCCGGAAACTCTTGGCGTGATGGTGAAGCCGGTCAGGTCCGAGGTGATGTCGAGCTTGTCGATATGCGCGGCGCGCACCGGCTCCATCCACACCGTCTGCCAGATGCCCGACGCGCCCGTGTAGAACATCCCCTCCGGTCGGTTACGCTGCTTGCCGACCGGGAATGGGTTGGTCTCGTTGCGGTCCTCGACCCGCACCGTCAACTGCTGTTGCGATCCCGGCCGAAGCGCACGGGTGATATCCGCGCTGAACTCCGTAAACCCACCTTCGTGATAAGCCACCTGCTGGTTGTTCACCCAGACGGTGGCGATCTGGTCGACCGCGCCGAAGTGCAGCAGTATGCGTCGCCCCCGCCAGGTACTCGGCAGCTTGAAAACCTTGCGATACCACATTTGGTCGTCGTGGCGTTGGATACCGGACAGCGCCGACTCCGTGGGGTACGGCACCAAGATCCGCTCGCGGTACTCGTTCACCGGGGGAGCTGCCGCTAAAGCGGCCCGTTCAGACCGGCCTGTGTATTCCCACACGCCGTTGAGGTTCATCCAACGCTTCCGCGCCATCTGCGGGCGCGGGTACTCGGGTAGTGCGTTGTTCGGTCCCACGAGCTGAGTCCACGGTGTCGACAAGGGCGGACTCTTCCCCGGGTGCCATTCCACGACCGCGTTGGCCGGCGCGTTCACCAGTGCGATGCTAGCCAGAAGGCCCAACGATGCCGCCGCCAATCGTCTGAGCCATACGGACTTCAGCACCACACGACACCAGCGACCGCGATCAACGCGCAGTCACGAGCGTGCTCGGGTCGCTGGTGACGACGAGGTGAGCGTTTCGGTTGTTGTTCGCAGAGATAGGGCGGCACGGTGCCAGCGGGCATGGATATTCCCCCATATTGAAGATTCGCTTAGTCGATGTTGCGGCGTTATCCTCAAAGGACCCCCGCGCTCCGCCGCCATCGCAGCAAACATACCGGCAAGTCGTTGAAAAGAAAAGTAGATTTCGTCCCGCGACTCGCGCGGAACGGATCGACCTCGACGCGACCACTGTTGTACCAGACCACGACCAGATCGTCTTCGAAATCCGCACTGGACAATGCGCCGTGTGATTTTGCACACCATCGAGGAGATGGCATGGCACGCCAGGCTCGCCGACATCATTCGCGAATCCATTGATGGTGCAACGATGTATGAGCTACTCGCAGCCCTAGACTGCTGGTCTGCAGAGCGACGGGCCCGAGCCGCCAAAGCGTGAAGGCTGAGGATCCCCGCACTGGCATGTTGCGGACCCGGCCGATCCGCGCGCTGCCGGTTGTCTGTTCCTCCAGCTCGACATTCCCATCACTCTTGAGCACGGCGGGGACGGGATCGATCTTTGTCGGCTGCGGTTACCCAGCTAAGCGATCGAGAGTTCACCAGCTCGTTGTCGTGGTGTGCCAGCATCGATGGCGATGATGCCGACCGATAACCATGTTCACTCGCGGTGGTCGTGGGACACCGCTACCTCGTCGTCGATGCAGCTCGCCTGCGCCCGCGCCGTCGAAATCGGCCTTCCAGGGCTGGCGTTCACCGAGCACGTCGACTTCACCGAATGGAGCCAGCAGGACTCGGCCGAGCTCGCCGCCACTTCCGAGACGACGGTTCCCCAACCGGCGCGCATCGGCGCCCGGCCACGCGTGGCGCCGCTCGACGTTGAGGGCTACTCCGCCGACCTGGCGCGTTGCCGCGGGGAGTTTCCCGATCTGCGCATCCTGTCGGGCATCGAAGCAGGTGAGCCACATCTCTTCCCCGCCAGCGTGGCCGCCGTGCTGGCTGCCGGGAACTTCGAGCGGGTGCTGGGCAGCCTGCATGGGATCGTGTTCGACGGCACGCTCACCGGTATCGATCACGCCATGTTCGCCCGCCTCGATGGGCACGAGGTGATGCGCCGCTACTTCGCCGATCTCGTTGTGCTGGTGGACGGCTCGTCGGTGTTCGATGTCCTGGCGCACTGCGACTATCCACGCCGCTACTGGCCGACCGCACGGGCGGGCGTCTACGCCGAAGCCGATTTCGAGGAGGAATACCGGGCGGTGTTTCGGGCCTTGGCGTCCTCGGGGCGCGCGTTGGAGATCAATACGCGTAGTCCGCTGGCGTCGGCGAACCTGATGTGCTGGTGGCGGCAGGAGGGTGGCGAAGCGGTTTCGTTCGGCAGCGACGCACATCAGCCGTTTCGGATCGGCGAGCACTTCGATCGAGCGGTGGATGTAGTCGAAGCGGCCGGCTTCCGGCCTGGGCGCGATCGTTTCGATTTCTGGCGACGATGACGTGATTCGGCTGAGGCAACTTTGCGGCCGTCGTCGTGTGGACTCGTCGCAGAGTGCTGACGTTGCCGATTGACGTCGTGACCTTCGTCGCGAAGCTGGCGCTTGCGTAGGGTCCTCATACTCGAACGCGCGAATTGCCACATTCTCGCGGCGAATCCTACGCCGTCGCTCAGGAAGTTCTGAGTCTCGAGGCGAAGACTTTCTGTGTGTGCCTTTCGACCGGATCCTGTGTCGCAAGGCAGTTAAACGAGCAGGAAATGAAATGACCCGTACTGAGCACGACAGCTGGGACCTCCGATCCAGCGTGGGAACCACGGCCACGATGGTTGCCGCGGCGCGGGCTGTGGCGACCCGACAACCACACGCCATCATCAACGACCCATGGGCGGCACCACTGGTTGAGGCGGTCGGCATTGAATCCCTCAGCCGCATGGTCCAACTCGGAACGCCCCCGGCGGACGCCGGGCTCGGCAGTGACTTGCAGCTGCAACCCACGATCGACTCGTTCGCCGTGCGTACCCGTTTCTTCGACGAGTTTTTCACCGCCGCCACGAATTCGGGTATCCGCCAAGTCGTGATACTGGCGGCCGGCCTGGATTCGCGCGCCTACAGATTGCCGTGGCCGCACGGTACGGTCATCTATGAAGTGGATCTACCGAGCGTTCTTTCCTTCAAGGCAGGTGTTTTCTCCCGGCTGGGCGTGGCACCGCTGGCAACCCACCGGCCAGTCGCGTGCGATCTTCGCGATGATTGGACAACAGCGCTGCGCGGAAACGGATTTGATGGATTGCAGCCGACGGCATGGAGCGCAGAAGGATTGTTGATGTATCTTCCGCCGGACGCCCAAGACCGACTGTTCGACACCATTACGACGCTGAGCGCCCCACGATCGCGACTTGCCACCGAGTATCACCCGGACTATCTCGACGAAGTGAGTCGACGAACGGCCGCTGACGTTCGTTGGAGGGTCAATGGCATCGACATCGACACGGCCCGACTCGTCTACAGCGGCGAGCGCCACGCAGTACGGAATTACCTTGCCGCCCAGGGGTGGAGCGTCGCAGAGCAGACGCGTGTGAGTCTATTCGATGAGTATGGTCTGTCGACTCCGGAAGATGACGCGCCGATGCGCAACGTGGTGGCGGTCACCGCCCATCTCGATTAGTCCTTGGTTACGCGCGGATCCCACGACACGGCGCTAACATCGTCGCCTCCCCACCTCACGGCTGCCGAGGACACCAAGAGCTACGTCCTGTCGCAATGGTAAGCAGTGCTCAAGCAGGACCGGGAAGAATTCGTCCGGTGGTGGGTTGAGGACGAGAACGGAAATGTCCTCGAGTCTCACAACGAGTTTTCTCCGCCCGCCAAGCCGACCATGTGGTCTTAGTCAACGGCAATCTCCCTGATTTGCTTGGTGATTCGCTCGAGTAGCTCGTCGTCTGTGTCCATGTGCAGCTCCACGGTGGCTGCTTCGACGGTGCCACGCGCGTAATGCAGCAGTTCGGGCATTTCGCCCACGCGCGCGACGAACTCGTCGATGAAGGTCCGGTACCCGGCCAACGGCACATCCAACAACCGCCCCACGTCGCGAAGAAGCCGTGTGCAATGACTCGGCGCGGACAGGCCGCGGCAACGCTCCGCAAGCCCGAGGAACCTTTCGTGATAGTCCATCAGCCGGCCGGCCACATGCAGGATGCCGTCGGCATCG
>JAVRPG010000334.1:0-5791 GCA_032162325.1 Mycobacterium sp.
CAGGCCCTTGTCGACCGCGCCCGCGCCAGCGGCCTGATCGAGCCGTCGCACAGCCACACGTTCCTGCGATCGGTGCACCGCTGCATCGCCGGGATCATCGGCACCGCCCGGCACCACGACACCGAAATCTCGCTGCTGCTGTCGCAACTCGAATCATCAACGCTGTCAGCGGATCTCGCGTTGCGGCTGGCCGAGCACGGGCTGCACGACGACCGGCTGGCCACCGAGCTCGCCGAGCTGGCTTCCCGCACCCGTGGCCAACCGGCGCGGGCGGCGCGGCTGTACCGGGCCGCCGCCGATGCGGGGGCGACCGCCTTGTCCGCGCGCCTGGCCGACGCGCTCGCGCTGACCGGCGACTGCACCACGGCCGGTCGGCTGGCCGACGAACTGCTCGGCTCCGACGACGCGGCCGAGCGCGCGGCCGCGGTCCGGATCGCCGCCAGCATCGCGGTGCACGACGGCAGCGCGGCGCAGGCGGCCGACCTGTTCCGTTGGCTCGGACCGTATCCCGACGCGTTCGTCAGCGCGTCGGGCACGATCGTGGCGGTCGCCGCCGGTGACCTCGAGGCCGCGCGGGCGGCGCTGAGCGCCGAGAGCGCAGGGCCGCCGACGTCGACCGCACGCGCCGCGCGCAGCCTCGCCGAGGGTCTGCTGTTGTCGCTGGATCAGCCGTTCCCGATCGCCGTCGCGCGGCTGGGGCATTCGATCACCGCCGAACAGCAGTCGCCGGGCGTCGCACCGGACACCCCCGCCGCACTGGTGACGCTGGCCGCCCTGCACGGCGGGGACCCGGTGCGCGCCCGCAGCGTGATCGGCCGGGCGGTGCGGGCAGGCGCACAAGATGAATTGTTCGTCACACATCGGCACCGACTGCTGCTCGGCTGGGTGCGGATGCTCGACGGGCAGCTGCCCGCGGCGGCCGCCGATGCCGCCGCGACGGCCGATGCGGCGCTGCACCGCCGCGACGCGCTCTGGGCGGCCGCGCTACAGACGGCAATCGCCAGGCGCAGCGGCGACAGCGGTGCAGTACAGAAGCATTGGTATGCGGCGGCCGAGGTGCTCGCCGAATACTCGATGGATCTGTTCTCGCTGCTGCCACTGGGCGAGCTGTGGGTGGCCGCGGCAAGGATGCGCCAGGTCGACCGGCTGCAGCACACCCTGACCGAGGCGTTCGCGCTGCTCAAGTCGCTCGGCGATCCGGTGCTGTGGTCGGTGCCGCTGCACTGGGCGGGCGTACACGCGGGAATCCTGGCGAATTCACCGGAAGCGGTCGCGCCGCACGGCCAGGCGTTGACCGCTGCCGCCGCCCACAGCGCATTCGCCAAGGCGCTGGCCACCGCCGGGCGCACCTGGCTGCGGGTGCTGGCCAATCACGTCGACATCGACGAGGTGACCGCGGCGGCACGGGGGTTGTCGCAGTTCGGTCTGACGTGGGACGCCACCCGCCTGGCCAGCCAGGCCGCCCTGCAGACCCCCGACGGGCGTGTCTCCGGCGCGATGCTGCAACTGGCGCGCGACCTCAAACAGACAGTCGCGGTCGACGACGTGCCGGGCCTCGAATCGGCGGCCACCGTCGCGGACGGTGCTCGCGGCGGCCCGTCGCGGCCTGCCTCCTCGAGGTTGTCCGACCGCGAGCGCGAAGTGGCCGAACTGCTGCTGCTCGGCATGCCGTACCGCGACATCGGCAGCCAGCTGTTCATCTCGGCCAAGACCGTCGAGCACCATGTCGCGCGGATCCGGCGCCGGCTCGGCGCCGAGTCGCGATCGGAGATGCTGTCGATGCTGCGCGCCATGCTGGCTCCCCAGGGCTGAGCCGTTGCCGTTGAGTGTGTTTTGGTGACACGCTCACGCGGCGTCCCCTTGCGGGGTTCCTCTCCGGCGGTGTCGCCGGTTCGGTTTTGGCCTCACCGCTTCCGGCCCCACTGGGTGGGGTCTTACAGAAGCTCCGCCGGCGCCGGGTGATCCGGCGTCCGCGCCATGGCCTGTACCAACCGTTGTGGTTGGCCCGAGTACCGATGGGGCCGTGGCCCTGACTGGGCCACAACTGGCGTGATCCGGCCAGTCACGGAGATTACGCGCCGCGTTACGGTCGCGGTCGACGACTTCACCGGTCTGCGGACACACCAGCTGCTTGTCGACGCGGCCTTTGCCAAGCAGTCGACACGGTGTGCCGTCCGGTGCTGTGCAGCCGTGGTGGATCTGGCTGGAGGCGAACCAGCGATCCGCCACAGTTAATGTGCTGCGGTAGCGGGCGGTTTTGTAGGCCAACTGTGGCCCGATCGCCCCCATCGCGGCATCCGAGATGGCTCGCCGGTAGGGGCGCCGCCCCATACTTTGTTTCATCGCGGCCACGTCGAGGTCTTCGATCACGATGTGGCCGTATCTGCGCGCCAGTTCGGTGGTGAGCTGGTGGGCGCCTTCCCGCCGCAGATGCACACACCGGCGGTCGAGGCGGGCCAGCTTGGCTTTCGCTGTGGTCCATCCTCGCGAGCCGGGGATGCGGCGGGAAAGTTCACGTCCGGGCCGCCTGCGCGCGGTCAGCGTCGCCTTCAGCGGGGCCGGATTCGGGTGCTCGGTGATGGTCTCCTCACCGGTGGTGGTGTCGAGGGTCGCGACCGTGGCCAGCGTGCGCACTCCCAGATCCACCCCGGCACGCACCGTTGGCTGGGCCACGGCACGGGGAGCGGTCGGTGTGCGCAGGGCATACCCGATGGAGACGAACAGCCGACCCCACCGCTCGGACAGCGTCATGTTCAGGATGTGGGCCCGCCCAGCTGCGAGGTGACGCTGCACCCTTCGGGTGTTCTCTTTGGACCGCACAGCGCCGATCACCGGCAGCACGATGGTGCGCCGGTCCGGCTCCAATCGCATGGCGCCGGTGGTGAACCGCACCCGCCCCGGGTCGCGACGGGCCGACCTGAACCGGGGGAATCCGACCCGGCGGCCGTTGCGGGCGCCGTTCTTGCTGGCCTTCCAGTTATCGAGCGCCCGCGCCAAATCCGCGAGCCCGGACGAATAGCACTCCTTGCTGTTGGCCGCCCACCACGGCGCCACCTCGTCCTTGGCCCGATTCCACGCCCACCGCAGCGAGGCCAGATCCCAGCCCACCGACTCATGGGCCGGATCGAGCCTCCTGGCGTCCATGTCGGCCTTCACCTGCGCCAAACCCCAATTGAACGCCTTTCGCCGGGCACCGAAATGCGAACGCACCAACCGGCATCGGTCGGGATCGATGGGCCATTCGACCTCGAACTTCGCCGCCGTCACCACCCAGCCCGTCGGCACCGGCTCGCCCAACTCACCGGTGACGATAAACCGTTCGGCGCCACACGAATACAACTCGAAGAGCACCGACACCGACTCCACCGCGGCCCGGTGCGCCTCGAAATCCGGGCCGACATCCACCAGCCGCGACAACCCGGCCGTGCCATCCCGACGGGGCTTACCCGGCAGATGCACGCCACCGGTTAGTGCCGCCACCCGTGCCGCCTGCTTACACGTGCGCATGCCCACGATCACGACTCGGCCCGCCACCGCGCGACGCCAATCCCGCTCATACGGCCCCGCCCCGGATCGCGTTTGGCTGCCGTGAGCGCGCGCATCGCCCGGTGGCCCGCACCGCGCTGCCCGCACAGCCGGGCGCACATGCCGATGAGCGCCTCGATCACGTCGCGCACCGGATCATCGGTGGCCTTGCCGGCATCGGCGACGACGATCCGGCGGCCCTGCGCAGCCAGCGCCGCCTCCACATGTTCAACGCCGAAGCGCGCCAACCGGTCACGATGCTCCACAACAATCACCTTCGCATCAGGGTCCGACAAGTTCCGGCGCAGCTTCGGCCGTTTGCCGTTTGGGCCCCGCCGTCGCGTCAGCCGCCGGACTGGTCTTGACCAGAATCAGCCGGCCCACCCTCTGCGCGGGCACCGGCAGCGACGCTCCAGAAGCCAGCGATAGGCGGTACGCCGATTCACACCTACCGATGCCGCCCCACCAAACTGACAGCAATAACCAGAACACACTTACCCGCACTCAAATGCACTCAACGCTCAACAGTTCACAACCCCCAACGCTGCCGTATCCCCTAATCGAAATCCCCTATAGCGCCCGTTCAGCGACGGGTCCGGCACCGGATTTGGTGCGCCGCTGTTCGCCATACCGTCGTTCGCATGTTGAATTCCCCAGGCAATCACGGCCATTCGTTAGGTCTGTCGGTCGGTGCAACGAACCTTGCCGGCACCCGTGACGGGCAGACCGCCGTCATCCGTCCCGCAGAGCTGACGCTGCAGGGCCAGCGCCTGACCGGGTTCGTCGACCGCGTCGGCGATCCGGTGCCTCTGGTCGCCCCCGACGGCTCGAAGCATCGGTCCGAAGAACTGCTTGCCGATGCGCTCGGCACCATGGCCCACACGGTCACCGCGGGCGCCCCGGTGTCCGAGGTCGCCGTCACCGTGCCCGCGCACTGGCGGCCGTCGGTCGTCGACATCCTGCGCAGAAAGCTTGGTGCCGGGATGCCGGTGGTCTCCGACGCGACCGCGGCGTTGACGGCGTTGCGGGCCAATCCCGGCCTGCCGACGCACGGCGTCATCGTGCTGTGCGACTTCGGCGGTAGCGGCACCAGCATCACGCTCGCCAACGCGGCACGGGACTTTTCGCCGTTCGGCGAGACCGTCCGCTTTTCCGATTTCTCTGGTGACCAGATCGATCAGGCACTGCTGACGCACGTCGTCGGCGGACTGGTCGACGCGTCGAACGCCGATCCGTCGAGCACCGCCATGGTCGGATCACTGGTGCGGCTGCGCGACGAATGCCGGCGCGCCAAGGAACGGCTGTCGGCCGAGACAGCCACGGCCGTCGTCGCCGAACTGCCCGGCCACCGCGCCGACATCCGCGTCACGCGTACCGAACTCGAGGACCTGATGGCCGCGCCGCTCTCGGAATTCCTTGCCGTGCTTGACGAAACGCTCGAGCGCTACGGCGTGCCGACAGCGAGCGTGGCGGCGGTCGCCAGCGTCGGCGGTGGTGCCCGCATCCCGCTGATCACCCAGCGGCTCTCCGAGCACCTGCGCGCACCCGTCGTGACCACGCCGCACCCGCAGCTCACCGCGGCCGAGGGCGCGGCGCTGATCGCGCACCGCGGCCGGGTCGCCGACACGGCCACCACGCTCACGCCGACCGCTCCCGCTGCTGCCGCCGCCACGACGGCAATGCCGGCGACCGAGCCGTCGACGGCGCTGGCCTGGTCCCAGGACGACAGCAGCGAGGACATCCTGCCCTACAGCGACGTGACCGACTCCCGCCCCGAGGTGCACTTCCGCCACGAGGAATGGCAGGACGACGAGCCGCCGCGACGTAGCCCGCTTGTGCTGTTCGGGCTGTCGGCGATCGCCGCGGCCATCGCCACAGCGGTGTTCGGCATCACGTTGCTCAGCGACACCACCACAACCCCGGTCGATGCGGCAACAGCCGTGTCGTCCGGTCCCGCGCCTGCGGCGTCGGCGCCTCTCCCAGCACCCCCGGCGCCGCAGGCCCCCCAAGTCACCACCGTCGTCGTGCAACAGCCCGCGCAACGGTCTAATCCGGCACCGCAGCGGCCGCAGGCGCCGGCGACGCAGCAACCGGCCACCACGATGCCTCCGACCACGACACCACCGACGACGACGCCCCCAACGACGACGACCCCACCGACGACGCCGCCGACGCCTCCCCCCACTCCGCCGACGCCGCCGACGTCCCCGCCGATCGATCCGGGACCCGGCGATGGCGGCACGGGCACGCCACCGATCGACCCGGG
>JAVRPG010000335.1:0-11333 GCA_032162325.1 Mycobacterium sp.
ACGTGGTGATGGCGGGCGCCCACCTCGACAGCGTTCCGGCCGGCCCGGGGATCAACGATAACGGCTCCGGTGTCGCGGCGGTGCTGGAAACCGCGCTGCAGCTGGGCAATTCGCCGCAGGAGACCAACGCCGTGCGGTTCGGCTTCTGGGGCGCCGAGGAGCTCGGCCTGCTCGGCTCCAACAACTACGTGAAGTCGCTGAACATCGACGCGCTCAAGGACATTGCGCTCTACCTCAACTTCGACATGCTCGGCTCGCCCAACCCCGGCTACTTCACCTACGACGGCGACCAGTCCACGAAGCCGAATGGCAACGAGGGCGTGCCACGGGTGCCGGAAGGCTCGGCGGGCATCGAACGCATACTGGTCGACTACCTGAAGGGCGCCGGGAAACCGCCCGAGGACACCTCGTTCGACGGTCGGTCGGACTATGACGGCTTCACCCAGTCGGGGGTGCCCGCCGGCGGCATCTACTCCGGCGCCTCGGAGAAGAAATCCGTCGAGCAGGCCGAACGCTGGGGCGGGCAGGCGAATGAGCCGTTCGATCCGAACTACCACAAGGCAACCGACACGCTGGACAAAATCGACCGAACGGCGCTCGAGATCAACGGAGGCGGGGTGGCCTACGCGGTGGGCCTGTACGCGCAGGATCAGGGCGGCCGCAGCGGCGTGCCGATCCGCGACGACCGCACCCGGCACGTGCTCGAATCATGAGGGCCGTCGCCGCGGTCATGGTCATTGCGGTGACGGCGCTGGCGTCGTGCTCGTCCACCGAGTCCGCACCCGCAGCCGGCCTGCCGCGCGAGGTGGCGGGCAAGGTCACCGCGGACGGCATGTACACGCATCTGCGCAAGCTGCAGGAGATCGCCGACGCCAATCGGGGTAACCGCGCCGAAGGCACGCCCGGATACGACGCCAGTGCGGACTATGTCGTACAGGTATTGAAGAACGAGGGTTTTGACGTCCAGACCCCGGCGTTCGAGCGCCTCGACCGGACGGAAGGCGGCAACCCTACTCTGACCGTTGCCGGCCGCGGCTTTCACGTCGACCAGGCATCCCTGCTCGTCGGCACGCCGCCCGGCGGACTCAACGCGATCACACTGCGGCCGCAAAAGGCGCCCGGCTGCACCGCAGCGGACTACGGCACCGTGTCGGTGAGGGGCGCGATCGCCGTCGTCAACGACACCGGCTGTTCGGTCGGCGACAAGCAGAGCGCCGCGGTCGCCAAGGGTGCCGTCGGGTTGCTCGTCGTCAGCGCACCCGGCACCGGCGGCAGTCCGGTCGGTCTGTTCACGCCCGGCTACTACCAGCAGCTCACCGTTCCGGTCGGCGTGATCGACAACGACGCCGACGCGGCGCTGCGGCGCACCAACGCTCGGGTGCGCCTGGTGCTGGACAGCAAGCCGGTCATGGTGAAGTCACGAAACGTTGTGGCGCAGACCAAGACTGGTGACACTACGAACGTCGTGCTGGCCGGGGCCCACCTCGACAGCTCCGCGCGCAGCCCCGGCATCAACGACAACGGGTCGGGGGTCGCGGCATTGTTGGAAGCAGCATCGGCCCTGGGATCGCAACCACGGATCACCCACGCCGTTCGGTTCGCCTTCTGGGGATCCGAGGCGGAGGGGCCGACGAAATACGTTCGCGGACTTGCCCGTGACCAACTCGACGACGTCGCGATGTATCTCAGCGTCGACATGGTCGGCTCGCCGAACGCCGGATACTTCACATATGACGGCGACCAGTCCGCCCAGCCCAACCCCGACATCCCGTCACAAGCCGTGCCCGCCGGATCGGCCGGCGTCGAGCGGACGCTGGCGGGTTACCTCAACCTGGCCGGTGTGCGGCCCGCCGACATGCCGCTGAGCCGCACCACCGACTACGGACCGTTCCTGGCGGCCGGCATCCCGATCGGCGGCCTTACCGCGGGTTCGTCGCAACGGAAAACCGAAGTGCAGGCACGGCTTTGGGGTGGGCACGCCAGCGTCGCGTTCGACCCGAACTACCACACCGGTCGCGACACCGTCGACAACATCGACCGGCAGGCGCTGTCCGTGATGGGTCAGGCCGCCGCGTTTGCGATCGTCACGTACGCGCAGTCCGTCGAAGGCGTCAACGGCGTTCCGGCGCGGGACCAGCGGCACCGGCGTACGTCCTAGCCACCCGGGTGACGAACTGATAGACGCCGTCCTCGTCGGGCGCGAGCGGCCCCGGCCGGGCATGCGGTGAGGTGAGCCCGCGTTGCACCGACTCACACGCTGCCCAGTCCTGCCGATTGGTCAGGTCCCAGAAGTCAACCGCGTACGAAGGGTCGAAATCGTCCCTGGCGGCAACATCTTTCGGGAAGGCCCACGCGCACTCGACGTGGGTGCGGTCGACTGCGAGTGGTGACATCAGGTGGGTCATCACGTAGTCCGGATGCAGGCTCACGAGCAGGTTGGGATAGCCGACCAGATACATGACGCTGCGCAGTTCGTGCTCGGACAGACCCGCGATCGCGACGCCGCCGCTCTCGCCCGTCAGGGACATGGTCTCGGCACCCTCGACGATCGACATCCACCCGCCCATCCACGAACCCGGCAGGTCGAGGTTCTCACCGCTGGTCGGCGGGCTGATGCGGGACAGCTCCGGATGGATGGTGGAGCAGTGGTAGCACTCCTGGTAGTTCTCGGCGATGACCTTCCAATTGGTGGCGAGCTCGTAGGAATGGCGGGCCACAATCGTCAGGTCCTCCGGGCGGTAACGGACCACGACCTCGTCCAAACCCGCGACGTGTGTGGTGAATTCGGCGTCTTCACCGCTGGAATCGACGAACAACCAGCCATGCCAATTGACCAGCCGCAGTTCGGCGAGCCCGAACTTGTCGGGTTCGAAGCCGTCCACGTCGCGGAACCCCGGCGCGTTTCGCAGCCGGCCGTCCAGCCGATACGACCACGAGTGATAGGGACAGACGATGCTGCGGCCCTTGGTGGTCGCGTTGCACGCCAGCAGCTCGTGGCCACGGTGCCTGCAGGTGTTGGCGAACGCGCGTACTTCGCCGTTCTTGGAGGCGGAATCGTCGCCGCGCACCAACAGGATTGCGTTCGGGCCGGTCCCCACCGCCTTCTGGGTGCCCACCGTGCCGAGGTCCGACGCGTGGCCGACGCACGTCCATCCGGCAAAGATGTTGTGCTGTTCCCACTCGAACACCGCGGGGTCGACGTACGCCTCGCGGGGCAGCATGCGCGACTGGCCGAACGGCGCCAGCGCCGCGGCCAGGCCATCGGCGGGCACCGGAGCCGGGCCCTGCTGTTTGAACATACAGTCAGCCTAGCCGGGCGCAGGATTTTGGTCCACCGTTCGCCGCGTTCTTGTCGGTGGTCCGGGGCATTCTCTCGGAAGGCAATACCGATGGACAACGCAAAGCCCTGGTGGATGGACGACCCGGAGCTGATGGCGCTGCGTGAACGCACCCTTGCCGAGCTCGAGCGCGCCATCGAAGAATCCGAACCAGCCGATGACGAGCCCGATCCCGTCGTCGCCGAGTTCTACACCGGCGAAGCCAGCCGCGCACTATCGGCTGTGCGCGACGAGCTGGCCGGCGCGGGCTAGATTAGAGAAGTTTCTCCAGCGTGATCGGCAGATCCGTGACGCGCCGGCCCGTCGCATTGAACACCGCATTGGCGATGGCGGCGGGCACCCCCACAATGACCAGCTCGCCGAGTCCCTTCACGCCAAGGGGATCGGCGATCTTGTCTTCGCCAGGAAGGAAGGCGGCGTCGAGCGCAGGCACGTCGGCGTTGACCGGCACGAGGTAGTCGGACATGTTGGCGTTGACGATCCGCCCGTCGCGGTAGTCCAGGTGAGTGCTCTCGAGCAGTGCCATCCCGATGCCGCCCACCATGCCGCCGATCGCCTGGCTGTGCGCCAGCATCGGATTGATGATCCTGCCCGCGTCGTAGCATGCGTAGACGCGGCGGATGCGCACCGTGCCAAGCGCATCGTCGACTCCGACCTCGGCGAACACCGCACCGTAGGCGGACATCGAATAGCGTTCGTCCGCATCGTCGGGTGTCCAGGTCTGTTGCGCGTCAAGGTTTCCCCAGCCGCGCCGGTGCAGCAGATCCTGGTAACTCTCCCCGCGGGCCGGCTCGCCGACGTGGAACATCCGGCCGTCGGAGACCGAAATGTCCTCCGGCCGAGACCCGTTGAGAGGCGAGGCCGGGTCGACAACGGCGGTGCGAATGAAGCGGTCGCGCAGCATGTTCGCAGTGGTGAGGACTGCCGAACCGGCACTCGCCATGGTTCGTGAGCCGGAGTGCGACGGTGCTTCGGGAAACCTGCTGTCGCCGAGCGCGAACCGCACCCGGCTCATCGGCATGCCAAGCGCATCCGCGGCCACCTGCGTCATCGAGGTGTAGGTGCCCGGACCCATGTCGCTCGTGCCGCACTGGACGTCGGCGGTGCCGTCGGCGTTGATCCTGGCCAACGCGGCGCATTGGCTCCGTGACGTGTGGTACGCCGCCGCGGCCATTCCGGTGCCGATCAGTTGGTTACCGTCCCGCGTCGAGCGCGGTTCCGGGTTTCGGCGCGACCAGCCGAACGTTTCACCACCCTGTCGCAAACAGTCGGTCAGCCGGCGGGTGGAGAACGGCAGGTTGTCGGAAAGGTCGCGATCGGGCTCGTTGCGCAACCGCAGTTCGATCGGGTCCATGCCCAGCCGGTATGCGAGGTCGTCAATCGCCGACTCCAGCGCGAACGCGCCGCTTGTCGCGCCCGGCCCGCGCATGTATGTCGGGGGGTTCACATCCAGCGGCACAACACGATACGTCGAGCGCATGTTCGGCGAGGCGTAGATGAACCTCGCTGCGGTCATCAGGTTGTCCTCGTAGGCGTTGTACCGCGAGGTCTCGGTGTGCGCCTCGTGCACGATGGCGCTGATGCGGCCCGACCGGTCGGCGCCGACCGCCATGCGCTGACGGCTGGTGGGCCGGTACCCGATGCCGCTGTAGTACTGCTTGCGGGTCAACACCAGCTTGACCGGCCGCCGCATCTGCCGCGCGGCGAACGCCGCGAGCAGTTGGTGCGGCCACGTGGTGCCCGCGCTGCCGAACGCGCCGCCGACGAACGGAGAGATCACCCGGACCTGGTCGGTGGACACCCCCAGCGCATCGGCGTAGGCCTTCTGCGACGAGCTGATGCTCTGCACCTTGTCCCACACGGTGAGCCGATCGCCGTCCCAACTGGCGACGGTCGAAGGGACTTCCATCGGGTTGTGGTTGTTGCGCTCTATCGAGTAGCGCAGATCGGTGACGACGGCGGCGCTGCGCAGCGCGTCGTCGGCGTTGCCGCGGGCGTAGTCGCGAGTTCTGCTGCCCGGTTTCTGTTCTGCCTGCGGCGCATCGACATCCGTCAACTGCGGACTCGGTTGGTACCGCACATCGACGAGCGCTGCGCCGTGCTTGGCAGCCTCGAGCGTGGTGCCAACCACCACCGCGACGGGCTGGCCGAAAAATGACACCTGCCGGATGTCGTAGGGCAGTTTGACCCCCCCGAAGTCGGTGAGTACCCGCAGCACGTCGCGGTCCCTGACCGCCGCGGCCGGGTCGATGCGCTGCACGCTTCCGCGCGCGACGGTGCTGCACACCAATGCCGCATACACCAGGTCCGGAGCCGGGTTGTCGGCCGCATAGAGCGCCTTCCCGGTGACCTTGAGCCTGCCGTCCACCCGGGTCACCGGCTGCCCGGAGGTCACCGCGGCGGGCAGAGGGCGGGTCATGGCAGCCCAGCCACTGTCGCCAGTTGCCGCTCGACCGTGCGTTTGATCAGTTCCACCTTGAACCCGTTCTCCTTCAACGGTTTAGCGCCGTCCGCCGAATGTGATGCTGCCTCTCGCCACAGGTCGGCGCTCGCGGTCCGTCCGATCAACGCCTGTTCGACTGGTGGTAGCCGCCACGGCACGGTGGCGACGCCGCCGACCGCGACGCGTGCCGCGCGCACCGTGCCCGCGACGACGTTGAGCGCGACGGCCGCAGAGGTGATAGCGAATTCGAAGGATTCGCGATCGCGCACCTTCAGGTAGCCCGACCTTCGCGACTCCGGCACGACCGGCACCTCCACGGCGGTGATCAGTGCGCCGTGGCCCAAACTGTGCTCCTGATCCGGTGTGCTCCCGGGCTGGAGGAAGAAGTCCGAGATGCGAATGCGGCTCTCCCCGTTGTGATCCCGGGTGATGACCAGCGCATCAAGTGCAACCAGTGCCACGGCGAGATCCGACGGGTGGGTCGCCACGCACGCGTCGCTCGTCCCCAGGATCGCGTGGGTGCGGTTGCGGCCTGCAATCGCCGCGCAGCCGGTGCCGGGACTGCGGCGGTTGCAGGCGGCCGACACGTCGCGGAAGTACAGGCACCGCGGCCGCTGCATGAGGTTGCCACCGATCGAGGCCATGTTGCGGATCTGGGCGGACGCCGACAATTCCAGTGCTTGCGCAATAACCGGGAACTGTTCGCGCACACCCGGATGGGCGGCCAGTTCGGACATCCGCACCAGGGCTCCTATCCGCAGTCGCGACGGCTGCAGATCGATGTCCCGGTAGGGCAGCGCGTTGATGTCGACGAGCGCATCGGGGCGTTCGACGGTCTCGCGCATCAGGTCGATCAGCGTCGTGCCGCCTGCGATGTAGCGAGCGCCCGAAGTCGCCGCGGAGAGCGCGGAGCGCTCGTCGTCGGCCTTGGAGAAGCGAAACGAGTACATCGCCGGCTACGTGTTGGGGGCCGCGTGCGCGACCGCGGTGACGATGTTGGTGTATGCGCCGCAGCGACAGATATTGCCGCTCATCCACTCGCGGATCTCGGCCGGGGTTCCCGCGTGGCCCTCCTTGATGCAGCCGACGCCCGACATGATCTGCCCGGCTGTGCAATAGCCGCATTGGAACGCGTCCTCGTCGATGAAGGCCTGCTGCAGCGGGTGCAACCGTCCGTTGCGCTCGAGGCCTTCGATCGTGGTGATCTCCGCACCGTCGTGCATCACCGCAAGCGTCAGACACGAGTTGATGCGCTGGCCGTTCAGCAGGATCGTGCACGCACCGCAGGCGCCCTGGTCGCATCCCTTCTTGGTGCCGGTGAGGCCCGCCCGTTCACGCAGCATGTCCAGCAGCGACGTGCGGTTGTCCACCGTGATCTCGCGGGCTTCGCCGTTGATGCGTACTCGCACCACCGAGGACGTCGCGGTGTTTGCTTGTTCGTCTTCGCCGCAGCCTGCGAGCAACGGGGCCGTCGCCACCACACCGCCGACGGCTATGGACGCACCGACAAAAGTTCTCCGGTTGAGGTCGACCACTCGGCCAAGGATAGCCGACCAACGCTGTGAGTGTCAGAGCGCGTGCGCGATGTGCTTGGTCCGCGTGTAGTCGTCGAGGCCGTAGAGCCCGAGGTGGGGCAGCTCCGCGCCCATCGGCGCGTGGGCGTTCACCGACACCGCACCGAAATCCAGGTCACGCAGGAATCGCATTGCGCGTGAGTGGGAATCGGTCCACACGCTCGCGGTGAGGCCCTGCTCGACGCCGTTGGCCATCGCCAGTCCCTCGTCGTCGCCGCGGTATGACTGCACGGTGATCACCGGACCGAAGATCTCCGCCTGGACCAACTCGTCGTCCTGGCGCAGCCCCGCCACCACGGTCGGCTCGAGATGGAAGCCATCGCGGTCCGGTGAGCCGCCGCCCGCGACGATCTTCGCGTGCGGCGGGGCGCTTGCCAGCAGCTCCACCACCCGGGCGCGCTGCGCGGCCGAGATCAGCGGCCCGATCGTTGTGCCGCGCGCGGCCTGCGCGAGCCGCTGCACCACGTCGTCGTATACCGTTTCGTGCGCGATCACGCGGCTGGCCGCCGTGCAGTCCTGTCCTGCGTTGTAGAACGCGGCGAACGCCACCTGCTCGACGGTCGTGTCGAGGTCGGCGTCCTCACAGATCACCACGGGCGCGTTGCCGCCGAGTTCGAGATGGACCCGGGCGAACCGGTCCGCCGCAGCCAGCGCGACGGCGCGGCCCGTCCGCGGCGAACCGGTCACCGACACCATCGCGACGTCCGGGTGCGCGGCGAGCGCCGACCCGGCGTCCGGGCCACCACACACCACATTGACCACGCCGGCGGGCAGCACGTCGGCGAGCAGCTCGGCCATGTGGGAGGTCGACGATGGTGTCAGCTCGGACGGTTTGAGCACCACGGTGCTTCCGGCCGCCACCGCGGGCGCCCACTTCCACACCGCCATCATGAACGGGTAGTTCCATGGCGTGATCTGTCCGCATACCCCGACCGGCTCCCGGCGGATGCCCGATGTGACGCCCGCGATGTATTCGCCGGTGCTGCGGCCCTCCGGCATCCGGCAGGCACCCGCGTAGAACCGGATGACGGCCGGGTCGATAAGCTCGCGGTGTCCGCCGGCGGCAGCGGGCGCAGATCGACCCCTAATGACGTTGTGAATCAAGTGATTACACCTCTCCAACGAACGCGCCGATGCCCCGGTCCTTGGTGGTGGTGTCTCCCCGGGTCAGGTAGCGGTACACCAGGAATCCGATCACCACGGCGGTCAGCGTCGCCAGCAGCAGCAGCGTGGCCAACGCGTTGAGCGCGGGTGTCGGCGCACCGCGCGCCGTGTTGTAGATCTTCACCGACACGGGCTCGGTGGCGGCGTCACCGGACAGATAGCGCACCAGCACGAAGTCGTCGATGACATCCGCGAAGACCAGCACGGTGCTGGCGAAGATCGCAGGCATCAGCATCGGCAGAATGATCCGCCGCAGCGCACCCAGCGGGGACGCGCCGAGATCCATTGCGGCTTCCTCGTATTGGGGGCCGATTGTTGCAAGCCGCGCGCGCACCAGCACCGCTGGATAGGACACTTGGAAGGTGATCAGCCCGATCACCTGTGCCGTCGTGCCGAGGTCGATCGGCAGCGCGATCGTGGTGATCACGAAAAGTAGTGCCACGGCGAGCAGCACCTCTGGCAGCACGAACGACAGCAGCATCAGGAAGTTCGCCCCCGCGGGCAGCCTGCCGCGCCACCGGTCGATCCCGATCGCGAACAGCACACCGAGCGGAACGGTGATGAGCGTCGTCACCACACCCAGCTTGAGCGTCTGTATCAGCGCGGTGTGCAGCGCGTCGTTGTGCCAGACCGACAGCGTCGCATCACCCCAGTACCACCGCAACGAAAAGCCTTGCCACGTGGTGCGGGAACGACCGTTGTTGAATGAATACAGCACCGCGATGGCCACCGGAAGCAGCGACCACGCCAGGTAGCCGATGGTGATGCCGACCAGAAAGCGCGGCGGCCGCCACGGGTCGTTCCACCACGCCACGGGACTTCTCACGAGGACACCTCGTCGCGCCGTGAGGTCACCCGGATGTAATAGAGCATCGGCAGCAACGCCACCAGGAACACCAGCATGACGAACGCGCCTGCCTGACCGGTTCGCCCGGGCGCGTGCACGCTGTCGTTGATCAGGTTGCCGACCATCGCGGTCTTCGGCGAGGCCGAGAGCATATCGCTGGTGAAGTAGTCCCCGAGCATCGGCAGGCACGTCAGCAGCACTGCGGCGAGGATCGTTGGCCTGCACAGCGGCAGCGTCACGCGCCAGAACGACGAAAACCGGTCTGCGCCAAGGTCACGCGACGCTTCGAGCATCGGCTGCGACAGCCGATCGAGGCCGGCATAGAGCGGAAGGATCATGTACGGCACATACCCGTACACCAGGCCGAGGATCACCACCACCGGCTGTCCGGTCAGCCAGTCCACGTGCATGGTGAAAAGTCCGCCGAAGGACAGCACCTTGTTGACGATGCCGTCGTTCTGGAGCAGGTTGACCCACGCGAACATCCGCATCATGTAGCTGATCCAGAACGGTGCGATCAGCAGCGCCAGCAGCAGGCCCTTGCGCCTGCCCGACAGCCGGGCGACGTAGTACGCGACCGGGAACGCGATCAGCAGGCAGAGTGAGCTGGCCGCGAACACAAACACGGCGGTGCGCACCAGCGCCGGGCCGAAGATGTCGTCGGCGCCGACGATGTGGGTGAGTACGTAGTTGAACTGAGAGGGATCCCACTGCAGTGGATTCCACATCGGGATCGGGGTGCGGAACAACGGGTCGACTTGGCCGAAGACGATGCACAGCACGACGTAGAGCGGAAACACGAAGCACAAGAGCAGCCAGACGATTCCGGGCGCAGCCAGCGCCGGCCAGAGCCCGCTGGCGCGTTCGCGGCGGGGCGGTGCTGTCTGCGATGGCGCCGCGATTACCCGGACCGCCATCGGCGTTTACGATCCGCCGGCCTTGAAGGTCTGCCACACGTTGTGCCAGGCGGCGTCGTTGGCCGGGTCGAGCTCCAGCAGCCGGTAGCCGGTTTCGAAGTACTCCGGCTTCACGATCGCGGAGCGCAGGTTCTCGGGGATGAATTCCTCTTTCACAAGTGAATCCGGGGTGATCGAGTTCTGTGGCGGCTGGTAACCGATTGCGGAGAAGTTCTCCTTCGCCACCTCGGGGTCGAGCATGTGGTTGATGAACAGGTGCGCGAGCACCGGGTTTTTGCCGCCGCGCAGCGTCACCAGCATGTCGTTGTCGACCATGCCCTTGCCGTCCGACGGGAACCAATACCGAAGGATCTCCGGGCCGGTGCCCTCTGGCAGATAGGACTGCGCGTTGATGATGTCGCCCGACCACATCTGCGCGAGACCGAGTTGCCCGGCGGGAAGGTCGTTGTAGGCCGTGATGGTGACCTTGGGCGAGGTGGCCTTCACCAGCGCGTTGAGTTGCTCGCCGACCATCTTCAGGTCGGCCTCCGAGGAGGTGTTGATGTCCGTAATGCCTTGGCGCAGAAGCAACATGGCCATCGTGGTGTGCCAGTCGTCCAGCACGGCGGTCTTGCCCTTGTAGACCGGATCCCAGAACGAGTCGTAGGGATTCTTCAGCGCGCCGATATCGGCGGGCACCTGATCGGTCCGCCAGCCGATTCCGGTGGTGTAGATCGTGTACGGCACGGTGTAGCGCCATTCCTGGTCATACCAGGGGTTGGTGAAGCCCGGCCACACGTTCTTGATGTCGGGGATGTAGAAGTGGTTCAACGGTCGGAGCAGTCCGCCGTTCACCAGGCGGCTGATCTCGGTGTAGTTGGCGTTGTAGATGTCGAAGTCAACTCCGCTGCGGAGTTTGGTGATCGCATCGTCCCCGTCGTTGAAGGTCGAGATCTCGACCTTCGTCGCGTACTGGTCCTCGAAGGCCTTTACGGCTTCCGGGCTGAGATAGTCGGCGTAGTTGTAGATCTTGAGCGTCGCGCCCTTCTCCGGCGCGAGGCCGTCGGCGAT
>JAVRPG010000336.1:0-4184 GCA_032162325.1 Mycobacterium sp.
GATCAATGGCAGATACTGCAGCGCGACCCCGCCCGGGTACCGAATGCCGTGAACGAAATCGTCCGCATGGAATCGGCGGTCCGGGCCTTCGGGCGCCGCGCCGAGCGTGATAGCGAGATCGAGGGGATTCGAATTCCGGCAGGCTCACGGGTGCTGGTCATGTTCGCGTCGGCGAATCGCGATGAACGCGTCTGTTGCGATCCTGACCGTTTCGACATCACGCGCGACGCTTCCCGTCAGCTCGGCTTCGGGCATGGGGTTCACGCGTGCGCAGGCCAGGGTCTGGCGCGGATGGAGACAGAAGCGATGCTGCGGTCACTGCTTCGGCATGTTGACGGCATCGAACTCGACGGCGCGCCAGAGTTGGCTTTGAACAACGTTATTCGCCGATTCGAGACCCTGCCGTTGCACCTGGTCCACAAGGGCTCAAAGGCTTGACTACCGGCTAGCCGCAAGCCAAGTTGCGGGCTGACAGGCACCGTAGATGGGTGCCACCTCCGAAGACATCGACCCCCATCTGCGCGACGATTCTTCATACCAACGTCCCATCTGAGGATTCACGATGATGACTTCAATCATGACACTGAGCACCGCTGTGATCACCGGCTTCACGGTGGAATGGCTGCAGCGCAAGTGTGAGCTGTGGGCCGCGGCCCGCGACCGAAACCTCTAACTGCACGCTGGGCATCCGATGCTCGGCGCCGCTGTGAACAGTCGTTCACCGTCGCTGTCGCTGTGGACGATAGCGTTCTTGCTTACAGGTGCTTCGGGCCACGGTCTCGATGCACGTGTTCGGCACACATCTTGACCCATCCTGGTCACCTGCCGACCATGGCCGCCGACGGCGATGTGCTGACACAAATCGTGAACGTGCAGTGACGTTAAGACCACGCCGTCTCGTTCCCGTCACGACATTCAAGCGTGGCTTCAGTTAACACTGGATCGATGACGTCAAGCCGTTGTGCGGTGCCGGCGCTATCGAATTCCTCGGTGGCGCAAATTGTTTGGGAACGAACTCATGCTACCCCGTAGGCGTGGCCCCAGCGGACCGGCAAGTCAGACTGCGGCTGGCAGTGCAGACACCCGGTCCGCGAACCGCCATCCTCGAAGTAACCCGCGTCACACCACAAGGGGGACGACATGTCGCACGTACGGTCACCGGAAATACCACGGGCAGAACAGGTCTGCGCGGCGCACGACCAAGATGCTCCAACCACGCCCCGGCGCGTGCTCGGCGCAGCCCGCGCGGCGGTTCACACGGTGCGGCGTGCCGTGACGGTGCAGGCGAATGAGGCCGCCATGATGATGTCGACGTTGGCGATGGTTCCCCTTCGGCTGCTCGGGGGCGGCTACGACACCACAAGCGGTTCGTCGCCGACCGTGCGAGCGCTCACCGCGCCCACTACCAGGCCCGTGTTGCTCGTCCACGGGTTCGCGGGCACCAAGTCGAGCTTGGCCTTGGTCGCCCACGCGCTGAATGCCCGAGGCATGACCGTCGAGGCGATGAGCTATCCGCCCCTCGGAATGTCGGTGAAGCAGCTGGCTGAGCGGGTGGTTGCCGAGGTAGAGAGGATCTTGGTGGCAACTGGTACCGACAAGGTGCATCTCGTTGGACACAGTCTGGGCGGTGTCGTCATCGCCCACGCCATTGCCGACACCCGTCTCACGGGGCGAGTCGACACCGTCATCACCCTCGGCTCGCCATTCGGTGGGTCACCCTGGGCGGGTGTGCTGCCGTTCGCCGAAATAGTGCGGGAACTGCGCGCCGGGTCGCCGTTGTTGCGCCGCCTCGCGTCGACCCCGGTGCCCGACGGCGTCCGATGGCTGTCATTGACCGCAGCACTCGACATCGTTGTACCCGGGATGCGGGCAGTGCCATCGCACGCCCAGGTGGAAACCATCACCTTCGACGGTGTCGGCCATCTCGGCATGCTGGTAAGCCGGCAGGTAATCGGTTGCATAGCCGCCGAATTGTGCGCACAGCGCACCGTCGGTGAAGAGCGGATGCCGGTATTGCCGAGCGCTGCTTAATAGCCGAAAGATGCTGTCGCGTCGCCATCGTATTCGGATGGCGGGGCGAGTAACGACTCGCGCAGAAGAAGGCGCGCTATATAGAGAGGCCGCGGCACTGCTCGAGCCCTACGTCTAGGCAGAACCGGTCATCACGACCGACACCGACGGAGGGGTGGGGATGACTCCAAAAAACCGATGGGCAGCCGCCCTTTGGGGTATGGCGTTGACCATTCTGCGCATCGCATCGCGAAAACCAACGGGGCTGAAGCGTTTCCGCACCTCAACCCGCACGGGAGACGCCGTGAGATCGCCCATAACGCCCGGGAAACGGCTCATAACACGCTTTCCGCGCACGGGTTGCGGGATACCCTCGCCGAACTCGGTGTGGATGAACTTATTCCGGAGCTCTGCGAGACTGAATTCGAGGACGACGGCACCTATCACGGCAGCTTCATGATTGGTGATCAATTGGTGTCTTACACGGCGGGTGAGCTGATCGTCGGGGAGTAATAGGGGACGCGGACGTCACCGCGAGCCTGATGCGCTGATAGGAGCACTCGCGCGGGCGCGTGCCACGCGCCGAGGTGTGGAACCTTCGTACGTCGCGAGACCGCGTCTGATGGTCGCCGGCGGCTTCGACGGCGCAAGCAGTTCTTCGCCTCCCGTGAAAGCCTCCACCGCATCCACGACACGGCCCGTGCTGCTCGTCCACGGGTTCGCGGGCACCAAGTCAAGCTGGTCCTTGGTCGCCCACACCCTCAGCGCCCAAGGCCCCACCATCGAAGCGATGAACTATCCGCCGCTCGGAACGTCGGTGGAGCAACTGGCTGAGCGGCTGGTCGCTGAGGTGGAGAGGATCTTGCGTCGCACCGGTGCAGACAAGGCGCATCTGGTCGGACACAGTCTGGGCGGTGTTGTCATCGCGCAGGCCATCGCCGACCGTCGTCTGAGCGGCCGCGTTGACACGGTCATCACCCTGGGCTCGCCGTTCGGCGGGTCGCCCTGGGCGGGTGTGCTGCCGTTTGTCGAGATCGTCCGGGCGCCGCGACCGGGTTCGCCGGTATTGCGCCGGGTCGAATCCGCGCCAATGCCTGCAGGCGTGCGGTGGCTGTCAGTGACAGCGGCACTCGACATCATCGTGCCCGGGATGCGTTCGGTGCCATCGCACGCCCAGGTGGAAACCATCATGTTCGATGGTGTCGGCCATCTCGGGATGCTCCTGAGTCGGCAGGTAATCGGTTGCATAGCCGCCGCGTTGTGCGCACAGGAGCCGGCCACCGCCGCGGAAGCGCCGATGCGTCTGTTGCCAAGCGCCTCTTGAGAATTGGCAACCGCGATCAACCGACGACGCCGAATCCTCGTCCGGAATCGAAGACACCTTCGACCGCGTGTTCAGTTCGGTCAGCACGCGACGTCGACGAAGACGGTCTTGGCCATCACGGTCGTGACGAGGCCGTCGCTGGCTCCAGGCGCACCGGAGTCGGTGCGAGAAAACGTCTGTCCGGGACGAACTGCGGTGACATTGCACTTATCCACCGGAGCGGCGCCCGTGCGGTTCAGGATTACCGTATAGCCCTGTGCGCGCAGCTGACTGACCATCGTATCGACGGACGACGGGCCCGACGGAGCGGCGCTAGCGGTTCCGGCCAGTCCGAGGGCCGCGGATGCCAGTGTGCCCGCGGCGAGCGATGTGAGAAGGATATTTTTCATTGTGGTACCTTTCTGTAACTGTGTGATGTAAGCGGATGCGATTGTTGCAAACGTTCATTCGGGTGTCCGGCGGTGACGCTGTCATGCCGCGTCACTAACCCAGGTCGCACGGCAGAAATTCGTAACAGCTAGCAGATCTTATGTGCGGCAGCCTGTTTCGACAGCTTGTGCGATACATATCCGGTCTACTCCCTAGCATGCAACGTTCATACCCGGGTGTCGATACCGGCAGCGCCCAATCGATGTACGTACCCGCAGGTATCGCGCTTGAAAAGCTTTACGAGCTTGCTGGTATCGGAATCTTGGCGCTCACAGGTGAATTCGACCTCCAATAGCTCGACGAGGTTGTCTCATACAAAGCGGATCCACTGGCTGGGTAACGTCGACCAGCTCAAGGCATGACACGCACAGACGGAAGCGCTCAGAAGCGCCTGTGCTGCTTAGTTATACAAGTGTGGTAT
>JAVRPG010000337.1:0-2580 GCA_032162325.1 Mycobacterium sp.
AAGGTTCAGGGTCGTCGGTGAGGAAGGTGACCAAGGCCCCACCCTGATGAGCGGCAACAAGTGACACCGCGAGGTGGCGTGGATCGGCATCCGGCCGCAGATCGCCGCGACGGCGCATCTCGGTGAGACCGCTCTGGAACAACTCGATCCACTGGTCGTAGCCGTCGGCGAGATCGCCGTGGATTTCGGCGTCGGCTTCGACCAATTCCCCCGCGAGCGAGCCGTATACGCATCCACCCTTACGGTAGACCGGGTCTAGTTCGGCAAGGGTGGCCTCGACCCAAGCGTCCAGCGCAGCGAAGCTGTCCAGCCCGCCCAGTCGAGTGTGAAATTCTCGGACGTGAATGCGGCGTGCGTCGATCACGTTGCGAGTCAGATCACGCTTGTCGTCGAAGTAGTGCGAGATCTGTGAACCACTGACGGTGGCCGCACCACGCACCTCGTCGATACTGGTGCCGCCGACCCCGCGCTCGAACATGAGGCGGGCGGCCACATCAATGATGCGCGCCCGGGTCGCGCGGCCCTTGCGGGTCAGCCTTGACGTGGCGTCGTCAGACAACGGTGCCGCCCCTCTCGGCGATGGTCACGAGGGTCGTGCGCTCGTGCGCCTGCCGCGTGGACGACGCGCTGGACGTGGCTCCCGCTCCGCCGGGTCGGTGGCGAACATCCGCAAGTAGTTGACTGCGAATCGGACAGCATCGGCGTGCGGCCAATCGGCCTGATAGGTGAACGCCAGCGTGGCACCACCCTGATGGGCGCTGACGATGACTAGCGCCAAATTTCGCGGGTCCGCACGGCCGGCGACGACGCCACGATCTTTCATCTGCTGAATTACCTGCTCCAGCAACTCAATCCACTGCCAGTAACCTGACGCCAGTGTCTCGCGCGGTGCGCTGTCTGATTTACCGAGTTGTCCGGCCAGCGCGTGATAGGTCGGCGTGCCGGAATAGCCGATGCGTCGCAGGTAACGCATATTCAGATCGATCCATCGTTCGAAGTCATCGAACGTATTCAGCGCGCCGAGCTTGGGCTGGCGATGAAAGTCCAGCACGACGTGTATCTGGCGGACGACGACCGCGCGGATCAGCGCTTGCTTGTCGGCGAAGTAGTGGGCGAGCTGGGACCCGCTTACCGATGCGGCCCTGCGCAGCGCGTCCATGTTCAGCGTCGAGAGGCCCTCACGCAGGATGAGTTCGGCGGCGACCTGCAGGATCCGATCGCGCGTTGCCCGGCCCTTGGCCGTCAGGCGTCGTTCGTCCTGCAACTCGGCTTGGACCATAGCGTCAGGTTAGCCCGCCGGCACACCCGATTATGGGACGTTTATCCCATACGGTCAGTCCGTGTTTCGCTAAGCAGCTGAATGGACTTTGGTCAAGAAGGCGCGGATGAGCCCGGTTACCTCGTCGAGGGCTGACTCGAGCAGGAAGTGCCCGCCGTCGAGAAGATGGATCTCGGCGTCGGGCAGGTCGTCGGCGAATGCCTCAGCGCCTGCCGGGCCGAAGATCTCGTCACCGCGCCCCCATACCGCGAGCAGCGGCACGCGGCTGGAACGGAAGTACTCATGGACGAGGGGATACATCGGCGAATTGCTGGCGTAGTCGCGAAACAGCTTGAGTTGCACTTCGTCGTTGCCCGGCCGCGATAGCAGGGCATAGTCATGATGCCAGGCTTCGGGAGTCACCAGCGTCTCATCGGGGACGCCGGTGAGGTATTGCCACCGGGTGGCGTCCAGGGTGAGGAATTGCCTTATCGGCGCCTCGGTTTCGGGGGTTGGCTGGTCTTGATAGGCACGCACCGTCTTCCAGAAGCTCTCGACGAAGCCGGCGTCGTAGGCGTTGCCGCTCTGGCTGATGATCGCCGCGATCGCAGACGGGTTGTGTAGCGCCAGACGCCAGCCGATCGGCGCCCCGTAGTCCTGCACATAGATCGCGTACCGGTTGATGCCGAGGCTCTGGAGCAGGCCCTCGGTCAACTCGGTCAGGGCATCGAAGGTGTAGTCGAAGTCGGCAACGGACGGTGCGTCGGAGAGGCCGAAGCCCAGATGGTCCGGCGCGATCACGTGATAGCGATCGGCCAGCGCGGGAACCAGGTCGCGGAACATATACGAGCTGGTCGGGAATCCGTGCAGCAGTAGCAGCACGGGCGCGTCGGGGTCACCGGCCTCACGGAAGAACAGTTGGTGGCCGGCGACCGTGGCGTAGCGATGGTGGACGATTGGCATGAGAATCCTCCTGCGGCGTTCGCTCGACCAATCATTTTGGGATATGCAACCCATTATGCACCGAAATGCCAGCCTGGCAATAGTCGGCGTCAGCCGTTGACCGGCCTGCGGCCAACCTCATATTATGGGCTGGCTGTCCCATTCTGATCGGACGCGGGCAAGGACGGGTGTCGATGGCTAATGCTTTGCAGGACAAAACGATTCTGGTGGTCGGGCGCTGCAGTGGAATCGCACGTGCCGTAGCGTTGCTGGCGCGATCGGAGGGCGGCCGGGTCATTGTGGCCGGACGGGATCGCGCAAAGCTCGCGAATTCCTATGACGACGATGGGATCAGCGCCGAGACGCTCGACATCACCGAC
>JAVRPG010000338.1:0-9319 GCA_032162325.1 Mycobacterium sp.
GGCAATCGCGGATCGGGACAGGTCGATGGCGCCGTCCAGATCGCCGTTGCGGGCCTTCTCCCTGGCTATCTCCGGGTCGACGAGCGCTAGCGCGTTCATGGTGAACCCTTGCCTGACCGCAGCGTCACGGGCTTTGGATAGGAGATCGACGCCCTCCCGCTGAAGACCGTCGTGGTGAACCAGAACCAGGCCCCGAGCGAGTTGCGCCTGAACCAACGTGAAGTCGTCGCCGGCTTGTTCGGCGAGTTGCAACGCCTCGGCGGTTTCGCGCAGGGCTACGGAGTCGGCGAGGAGGGCGCCGATGGGGATCGAGAGGATGTACTTGTACATGCTCGCCGCTACACGGCTTGTCGGGTGGAGCGGCGCAGCCATCGCGATCGCTACGTCGGCATCGGATCGCCATCCCTTGATGCCCAAGCACAACCGGTAGAGGCCGCGCATCCGGGTTGCTCCTGCCAGTGGGGAGCCCATGAACATGTAGCCCATGGCGCGGTCACCGTCGGCCAGCTCGATGACATGTTCTGCCGACGGGCCCGCTGCCAGCTGGTCCTGGCCGCGGTGCGGTCGCGATTGGTCGACCAAGTCCCGGCACGCATATGCCAGTCGAAGGCCGCGCGCAGATCCCCTGCGGCCTCGAGGTGTTCGGCTATGAGCGCGGCGTTCTGGTCAGTCGAGCCTGGGTTGTTCTCCTGGATCGCCACGGCCACCCGCCGGTGCAGCTCGGCGCGGCCGGCCCTCAGCTGCGACTCATAAGCCACCGATCGGATGAGCGGGTGCCGGAACGCGTACTCGGCACGTGGGGAGAACCGCACTTGGTCGATGAGATCGACTCGCAGCAGTTCGGCGATGGCGTCGTCCGATGCGCTGGTCTCGTCCAGAACAGTGTTCAGTAGTTCGGGGCGGAACCGGGTGCCAATGACCGCTCCGGCGTACAACGCATGCTTGGCCGAGGCGCCAAGGCGGTCGACGCGTGCGGCTATGGCGGCCTGCAGCGTGACGGGCACGCTGATATCTGCGCTGTCATCGCGGCAGACGTAGCCGCCGCGGTCGCCCTCGAGTACGCCGCGCTCGGCCAAGTCCCGCACGATCTCACTGGCGAAAAACGGATTTCCGGCAGCTCTATCGGCTATTCGGGCCGTGAGCTCGGCGACCGACGGGTGCGTGCCCAGCAACTCGGCGGTCAACGCAATAGTCTGCGCATTGTTCAATGGTGTCAGGGGGATCGCCATAGCACCTGGTACACGAGTGAGCGCTCCCCGGTATTCAGGGCGGTAAGTGATCAACACCAGCGACTTGGTATGCCGGATCGCATCGATGAACTCGGCAAGCATGGACTCGCTGGCCTCGTCGATCCAGTGCGCATCCTCGATCACAAACACCGATGGTGTGTTCCGTTCGAGCGCGGCCGCTTTCAACAGCGCACTCAGACGTCGTTGGCGCGCGTCGGGTGTGATAGCCGGCAGGGCGACTTGCGGGTCGCCGATACCGAGCAGGTCGTCCAGTAAGCGTAGATCTTCGGGATTCGCGTCTGCGATGTGTGAGCGCACTCGCGCCCGGGCAGCACCAGGGGTGGTGTCGCGGATGTCGAATACCGACCGCAGCAGCCGGGCCGCGACACGGTACGGCACGTCGCGGGCATGCGACTCGCTGAAGGTCAGATGCATCGGAATGCCGCGGGCGGCAGCCATTTTCGCCGCCTCGTTCGCTGTGCGGCTTTTGCCGATGCCGGGTGGTCCGATCACCCCGGCTACACGGCCCTCACCATTGATCGACTGATCGAGGAGGACGGCCACCATGTTCATCGCCTGGGTGCGGCCTACCAGGGTGGGCTCCCATCGGAGGGGCCGAGTGTGCTCAGCACCGGCGGCCAACAGACGACGCGTAGGCACAGTGGCGTCGGCGCCTTTGATGCGCACATACTCGATCTCGCCCAGCGCAGCCGAATGCTCGACCAGCCGCGCGGTGGACTCGCTGAGCAACACCCCACCGGGTGGGGCCACCGACTCCATCCGCTGAGCCATCCCGACCTGCTCGCCTATCGCGGTGTAACCCACTGCGCCAGAGCCGATCTCGCAGGCTATCACCTGTCCGGAATTCAGCCCGACCCGTAGCTGTAGCGAGACGCCGTCGCGCAGCTGAACCTCGGAGGTCAGGCGTCGGGTCTCCTCTTGAACGCCCAACGCCGCGAGACATGCGCGAAACGCATGGTCTTCCAGGGCGCTTGGCGCACCGAATACCGCCATGATTCCGTCACCGGTGAACTGGTTCACGGTGCCGCCGTACCGTCGCACCACCTGCGCCGAACGCTCGACCAACTGGGTCATGATCTCGCGAAGTCGCTCCGCACCGACCGCGGTGGCGATATCCATCGACCGCACCACATCGGCGAACATGACCGTGACTTGCTTGTACTCGGCAAGTTCGGAGCTTGAGGAGACTTGCGAACCACATCCGTCGCAGAACCGGGCGCCTTCCCGCAGTCGCAGACCGCAGGCTCGGCATGATCCTGCCGCCATCCGACCCCTCCGTCGCTGATCCGTGCTCCGATCCGGACTACGGATTCGCCAACCATAGAGCCCCGTGGCCGGCCGAGAGCCCGGTTCGGAACGCCGTTCAATCTGCTGTCCGACGCCGCTGATCGTTTCCGCTGAATCCGCCCGCTCGCACGGCGATCGGCGGACAATCCAGCCATGGCCTGGAAACTGCGGGGGACGTACGTCGAGACCTGTTCGTGTGAGTTCTTTTGCCCATGCAATTTCAACCTCGCGAACGGCGCGGACTACGACCGCTGCCGAGCGACGCTCGTGTTCAACATCACCGACGGCGATGTTGAGGGCACCGACGTGGGCGGGCTCGTCGTCGTGGTCATCGCCGACACGCCCAAGGTGATGACGGAGGGCAACTGGCGGCTGGGCACGGTCATCGACGCAAAGGCCACCGACGAGCAAGCCGCGAAGCTACAGGCTGTGTTCAGCGGCGAGCTCGGCGGTCCGATGGCAGCGTTGGGACCGCTCGTCGGCGAGAACCTCGGTGTCCAGCGTGCCGCCATCGAGGTGGACGAGGACGGCTTGCGCCACAGTGTGCGAATCGGTGACGCAACGGGTTTCGATGTCGAGGACGTGGTGCCGTTCGGCGTCGAAACCGGCGAGCCCGCACGAGTCACCGGCATCTTCCATCCTGCTGGCTCGGAATTCCGTGTCGCCAAGGCGAAATCGGCAGACATCAGCCTGTTCGGAATCGAATACCAGGGCAAGTCCGGCATCACTTCGGCGCAGTTCTCCTGGGCCGCCTGACCACGTGACCGCGACGGCGGAGGGGCTACGGCCTGTCTATGCGGCCGTGCGCACCCGACTCGGCCTCATCGCGGTGCTGTTGGTTCTCGCAGTCCTGGCTTGGTGGTTCACCGTCGACCGGATGCGTGGCATGGACGCGGGGCCGGGCACCGCGTTGGGAACGCTTGCCTGGTTTCTCGGCATCTGGCTGGTGATGATGGCCGCGATGATGTTCCCGTCGGTCGCGCCGACGGTAGCGCTGTATTCGACCATGACGAAGAAGCGCAACCCGGTTGCGCCACTGGTGTTTGTGGCCGGGTATCTGCTGACGTGGACTGCGGCCGGCCTGCTGGCCTTCGCCGTGTCCGAACTGGGCCGTCGCCTCTCCGGCGACGCATTGTCCTGGGATCGCACGGGCCGTTGGGTGGCAGGTGGCGTCCTCGTGGTCGCCGCGGTGTACGAGCTGACTCCGCTGAAGACCATGTGTCTACGGCACTGCCGCAGCCCACTCGGTTTCCTCCTGGGATCCTGGCGCGACGGTCTGCCCGGAGCGCTGCAGATGGGAGCGAAGCACGGCGCATGGTGTGTCGGATGCTGCTGGGCGCTGATGGCATCGCTATTCGCGCTTGGCGTCATGAGCATCGCCTGGATGGCGTTCGTCGCCGCATTGATCGCCGCAGAGAAGACGCTGCCATGGGGCCGCCTGGTGACCTATGGCACCGCAGCCATCCTGCTCACGCTGGGTATCCTCATCGTCGTCGTCCCTGACGCCATCCCAGGGCTGACGATCCCGGGCGAAGGCTCGATCACCGAGATGGACGACATGGCGCCGATGCCCTCGATGCCCGCCAAGTAATCAGTTTGCAACTGTCTGCATAACCATGCAGAATCGCTGCATGACGTCTGTCGCGGTCGCCGGTGCCAGCGGATATGCCGGTGGCGAGATCCTGCGGCTGCTCCTAGGCCATCCGGCCTACGGCGACGGGCGGCTGACCATCGGCGCGCTGACCGCAGCGGCCAGCGCAGGCACGACCCTTGCCGAGCACCATCCACACCTGCTTCCGCTGGCAGGCCGGGCGCTCGACGCCACCGACGTCGACGTGCTGACCGGCCACGACGTGGTGTTCCTTGCTCTGCCGCACGGGCACTCCGCCGCCTTGGCCGAGCAGCTCGGACCCGACACGGTGGTCATCGATTGTGGCGCCGACTTCCGGCTCACCGACTCGGCGGCGTGGGAGAAGTTCTACGGCTCGGCGCACGCCGGAAGCTGGCCCTACGGACTGCCCGAACTGCCCGGCGCGCGCGACCGGCTGCGCGGTGCCAAGCGGATCGCCGTTCCCGGCTGCTATCCGACCGCGGCGCTGCTGGCGCTGTGGCCCGCGATCGCCGAGGACCTCGTCGAGCCGGCGGTCACAGTCGTCGCCGTCAGCGGCACCTCCGGAGCCGGCCGGACCGCGAGGACCGACCTGCTCGGCTCGGAGGTCATCGGCTCGGCCCGCGCCTACAACGTCGGCGGAAAGCACCGGCACACCCCGGAGATCGCGCAGGGCCTCAAAGCCCTGACCGATAAGGACGTCACGGTGTCGTTCACGCCGGTACTGATCCCGACGTCGCGCGGCATCCTGGCCACCTGCACCGCTCGCACCACCGCGCCGCTATCACAACTGCGCGCCGCCTACGAGAAGGCTTATGAGGCGGAGCCGTTCGTACACCTGTTGCCCGAGGGCCAGCTGCCGAAGACCGGCGCGGTGATCGGCAGCAACGCCGCGCAGCTGGCGGTCGCCCTGGATGATGAGGCGAGGACACTCGTGGTCATCGCCGCCATCGACAACCTCGTCAAGGGAACCGGCGGCGCGGCCGTGCAGTCGATGAACCTCGCGCTGGGCTGGCCGGAAACCGAAGGACTCTCGATCGTGGGGGTGGCGCCGTGACTTCGGAGCCGGAGGCGACAAATGACTGATGTAACCGACACCACCCGGCTCGTGCGCACGCAAGGTGTCACCGCGCCCGCGGGCTTCCGCGCGACCGGAATCGCAGCCGGTATCAAGGCATCCGGCGCGCTCGACCTGGCGCTGGTGTTCAACGAGGGACCCGACCACGGCGCCGCGGGCGTGTTCACCCGCAACAAGGTCAAGGCCGCGCCGGTGTTGTGGTCGCAGCAGGTGCTGACCACCCGACACCTCCGCGCCGTCATCCTCAACTCCGGCGGCGCCAACGCCTGCACCGGCCCGCAGGGGTTTCAGGACACGCACGCCACCGCCGAGGCCGTCGCCGCCGCGCTGTCCGACTGGGGCACCGAAACCGGAGCCATCGAGGTCGCGGTCTGCTCGACCGGGCTGATCGGCGACCGGCTCCCGATGGACAAGGTGCTGGCGGGCGTCATCGAGGTCGTGCACGAGATGGCCGGAGGGCTGACCGGCGGCGAGGAAGCCGCCCGCGCCATCATGACCACCGACACCGTGCCGAAACAGGTTGCGCTGCACCACAGTGACAACTGGACGGTCGGCGGCATGGCCAAGGGTGCGGGCATGCTGGCGCCGTCGCTGGCCACCATGCTCACCGTCATCACCACCGACGCCGTCGCCGACGCCGCCGCCCTTGACCATGCCCTGCGGAGAGCGACCGCGCTGACCTTCGACCGCCTTGACGTCGACGGCAGCTGCTCCACCAACGACACCGTGCTGCTGCTGGCCTCCGGTGCCAGTGAGATCACGCCCAGCCAAACCGAATTGGACGATGCAGTGCTGAGGGTGTGCGACGACCTGTGCGCACAGCTGCAGGCCGACGCCGAAGGGGTGACCAAACGCATCGTCGTCACGGTCACCAGTGCCGCGTCCGAAGCCGATGCGCTGACCGCCGCGCGTGTGGTGGCGCGCGACAGCCTCGTCAAGACCGCGCTGTTCGGCTCCGACGCGAACTGGGGCCGGGTGCTGGCCGCGGTCGGCATGGCGCCGGTGACCCTCGACGCCGAGCGGATCGGCGTGTCGTTCAACGGTTCTCCCGTGTGTGTCGACAGTGTCGGCGCACACGGCGCCCGCGACGTCGACCTGTCCGGCGCCGACATCGACGTCACCATCGACCTCGGCGTCGGGGCGGAGCGGGCGAGCATCCGCACCACCGATCTGTCCCACGGATACGTCGAAGAGAACTCGGCCTACAGCTCATGACGACCGCGACCGAGACCAAGGCGCAGGTGCTCGCCGCCGCGCTGCCGTGGCTGAAGCTGTTGCACGACAAGATCGTCGTCGTCAAATACGGCGGCAACGCCATGACGGACGACACGTTGAAGACGGCGTTCGCCGCCGACATGGTGTTCCTGCGAAACTGCGGCATCCATCCGGTCGTCGTGCACGGCGGCGGCCCACAGATCAGCGCCATGCTCAAAAAGCTTGGCATCGAAGGGGATTTCAAGGGTGGCTTCCGCGTGACGACGCCCGAGGTGCTCGATGTCGCCCGGATGGTGCTGTTCGGACAGGTGGGCCGCGAGCTGGTCAACCTGATCAACGCGCACGGGCCCTATGCCGTCGGCATCACCGGTGAGGACGCCCACCTGTTCACTGCGGTGCGCCGCAGCGTCACGGTCGACGGCGTGGCCACCGACATCGGCTTGGTCGGCGACGTCGCGCGCGTCGACGCCGGCGCCCTGCTGGATCTGATTGGCGCAGGCCGCATCCCGGTAGTCTCGACGATCGCTCCCGACGCCGACGGCGTGGTGCACAACATCAACGCCGACACCGCCGCCGCCGCGCTGGCCGAGGCGCTCGGCGCCGAGAAGCTGGTCATGCTGACCGACGTCGAAGGCCTCTACACCAGCTGGCCCGACCGGGACTCGTTGGTCAGCGAGATCGACACGGCCGCGCTGACGCAACTGCTGCCGAGGTTGGAGGCCGGCATGGTGCCCAAGATCGAGGCGTGTCTTCGTGCCGTTTCGGGAGGGGTGCCAAGTGCACACGTCATCGATGGCCGCGTCGAACACTGCGTGCTGGTCGAGTTGTTCACCGACGAAGGGACGGGCACCAAGGTGGTGAGCGCATGAGTACACTCCTGCAGCGCTGGTCGGGGGTAATGATGAACAACTACGGCACGCCGCCGCTCGCCCTGGCCAGTGGCGACGGCGCGGTGGTGACCGATGTGGACGGCAAGTCGTACGTCGATCTGCTCGGCGGCATCGCGGTCAACGTCCTTGGCCACCGCCACCCGGCCGTCATCGAGGCGGTCACCCGCCAGCTCAACACCCTCGGGCACACGTCGAACCTGTACGCCACCGAACCCGGCATCGCGCTTGCCGAGGCGCTGGTCGGGCTGCTGGGCGCGGAGGCACGCGTGTTCTTCTGCAACTCGGGCACCGAGGCCAACGAGGTGGCCTTCAAGATCACCCGGCTCACCGGGCGCACGAAACTCGTTGCGGCCCAGGGAGCTTTCCATGGCCGCACGATGGGTTCGCTCGCGCTGACGGGCCAGCCGTCGAAGCAGGAGCCGTTCGCGCCGCTGCCGGGCGATGTTGTGCACGTCCCGTACGGAGACACCGAGGCGCTGGCCGCCGCCGTCGACGACGCAACCGCGGCCGTGTTCCTCGAGCCGATCATGGGGGAGGGCGGCGTCGTCGTCCCGCCCGCGGGCTACCTCGTGGCCGCACGCGAGATCACAGCCGAGCACGGGGCGCTGCTGGTGCTCGACGAAGTGCAGACCGGGATGGGCCGCACCGGAGCGTTTTTCGCACACCAGCACGACGGGATCACGCCGGACATCGTCACGCTGGCCAAGGGGCTGGGCGGCGGGCTGCCGATCGGTGCGTGCCTCGCGGTCGGCGCGACGGCGGATCTGCTGACCCCCGGGCTTCACGGCAGCACGTTCGGCGGCAACCCGGTCTGCACGGCCGCGGCGCTGGCGGTGCTGAAGGTGCTGGCCGACGACGATCTGATCGGCCGCGCCGACGTCCTCGGCAAGGCGCTTTCGGCGGGCATCGAATCGCTGGGGCATCCACTCGTTGACCACGTCCGCGGCCGCGGACTGCTACAGGGTGTCGTGCTCAGCGCATCGGCAGCCAAACCCGTTGAGACCGCGGCCCGTGATGCCGGGTTCCTGGTCAACGCCGCTGTGCCGGATGTGGTCCGGCTGGCCCCACCGCTGGTCATCACCGAGGGCCAGATCGATGATTTCCTGACGGCGCTGCCGGACGTGCTCGACAATGCCGGTGCGTCATGACGCGGCATTTCCTGCGTGACGACGACCTCACACCCGACGAGCAGGCCGAGGTGCTGGCACTGGCCGCCGAGCTCAAGGCGAACCCGTTCACCCGCCGACCGCTCGACGGGCCGCGCGGCGTGGCCGTCATCTTCGACAAGAACTCCACCCGCACCCGGTTCTCGTTCGAGATCGGCATCGCCCAGCTCGGCGGCCACGCGGTCGTGGTGGACGGCCGCAACACCCAGCTCGGGCGCGAGGAGACACTGGAGGACACCGGGAAGGTGTTGTCCCGCTACGTCGAAGCGATCGTGTGGCGCACGTTCGCGCAGGAACGTTTCACTGCCATGGCGTCCGGGTCGAACGTGCCAGTGGTCAACGCGCTGTCCGACGAATTCCACCCGTGCCAGGTGCTCGCCGACCTGCAGACACTCGACGAACGCCTGGGCACGTTGAACGGGCTGCGGCTTTCCTACTTCGGCGACGGCGCCAACAACATGGCGCACTCGTTGATGCTGGGCGGGGTTACCGCAGGCATACACGTCACTGTCGCCGCCCCCGTCGGTTTCGAGCCCGACCCGCAGTTCGTCGCAGCGGCCGAGAAACGTGCCGTCGACACCGGAGCCTCGGTGACCTTGACGGCGGATCCACAGGTGGCCGCTGACGGCGCGGACGTCCTGGTTACCGACACCTGGACGTCGATGGGCCAGGAAAACGACGGACTGGATCGGGTAGGGCCGTTCCGGCCGTTCCAGATCAACGCGGCGCTACTTGCTCGGGCGCAGCGGAATGCGATTGTGCTGCACTGCCTTCCGGCGCACCGAGGGCACGAAATCACCGACGAGGTGATCGACGGACCCCAG
>JAVRPG010000339.1:0-3371 GCA_032162325.1 Mycobacterium sp.
CCCGCACGGAGGGTGACGATGGGCTAGGCAGCGGTGCATCGATTCGCTCCAGGATAAAGGGCACCGCCGGGGTCTGGAACAGTGAATAACCATTTTACTCGCCCAACGGGCCAGGGCTAGCCGCCGCGAGAGTGACGAGGGAGTGCGTAAATGACTGATCAGCCGCTTGCGGAGCCCGACGCCCACGCCGGTGAGCATCTTCATCCGGCACCGTTGCGTTAGTGGATGACCTACTCGGGCGGGCTGGGTTGATGCATCGAGGCCCGGCCGGAGTGCCAGCACCAAGGGCTGGGTTTGCGGGGTTCCGATTCCCGCCGGATGTGATCATGATCGCAGTGCGCTGGTACCTGCGCCTACGCGCTGTCCATGTCACGGTCTTATCGGTGGGTGCAGCGGTTCACTTCGCTGCTGATCGACTCCGTGGTGGTTGCCACACAGCGCGGGATCAACTTGCCATCCATTAGGGTAGTGCAGCACAGGCGCCGACCGGGGAGTCGAGGTGGACACCGACGGCGGCACCTAAAAACGCTATGCGGTAACCCCGTTGGCCGAATATCATAATAGCTTGGAGGTCCCGTTTAATGATCGTTGTGCAAGGCGACTCCGAGGTCGAATGGAGCAAACTTGGGGGACAGTCCGACGCGATTCCCGACCCGATGATCGTGCGAACCGCCGAGCTGTGGCTCAGCGGTCGATCGGGATGTCAGGCAGCAGGACTGAACGACTCTCTCGTGTGGGAAAGCATCACTCGAAATGTCGGAGCGCTATTGACGTTTTTCGACGCACTCGTCGGTCGCGAGAGCCTGCCGCTCATCCAGTACTGGGAGACGTTCGCGAGACCGACGATCTCCATCGAGGAGTTCTTCCCCGGCCTCTTCAGACCTGCGTCCGTCGACGGTGCCCTCTACGAGAACATCAAGTTAGCCGTTACGCGGAAGATTGACCGGCAAGTTCTTCTCGATCTTCCGGACGCCGACGTGTTCGATGTGCTCGGCGAGATGAGCGCGTACCACCATCAGTGGCACCCATGGATCGACATCGATCTCCCAGGACCCCGAATGGAGCTCGCACGGTATCTCGTCGGCGGGCTCGTGTTCGGCGCCTACTCACAGGCGACCGGCGCCGACCATCTCGTGCAACCGAAGAGATCGCGCCTCCTGGTGGCCCTCTCGGCACCCAGGTCGGAGTTGAGCCGCGTTCGTTTCGAACAGGAGGACCGCCTCTTCTCAGAGTTCGGCGCGGCATGCGCTGCCCATCCGAACGCTCGTGTCGATGATCGCTTTGGCGCACCAACGGTTCTGCCCTACCTCCTCCGGGAGCCAACATTGGCGACCTCCACTGCTGAAGTAGTGACGAGGGCGATGACGTTGCGGAACTCCGGGGCAGGCCAGAGCTACCGAGAGTGGCAGAAGCGACTACGCACATCCTGGGTCCTCGGCACGACTGATGAGCAGGCAGGCGACGACATCGCTAATGTCGCCACGAAGCTGGAAAAGCGCATCGCGGCCGGTAACGGCGTTAACCGACCGAAGCTGATGACGGTGTCAGTGTCAGTCGGTGTACCAGGCACCGCCGAGTTAAAGGCCGAGCGGGACGTACCTACGCCGCGTTGGTTGTCCCGATGGTTGCTCGATCACGTGCACATCCGAGCTCACCGCCGTCTTCTCTACCGCCTTGCCCTGAGCGAGCGCGCATACCACGACATCACGCTTCACCTTCGCAACATCTGGAAGGACTCCTAAACTGGATTAGTACTCCAGTCACAGTTCGTGATTATCTGCTCTGTATCTGCGGCTGAGAGCGGCGATGCCAATGCACTGTTGGGCGAAGTGCTGGTCGGCACAGAGCACGCGACTGACGCGTGGTTGCGGTTGCTCGAGAGGTCGGAGGGACATGTCGATCAGGCGTGGGCCAGAGGTTCGCCGAGTCGGTCTTGCTCCGTCACCCCGTCGCCTAGCCGTGGGCGTTCTCGCGAGGCACGGAACTCCCGAAGCTGGCTTGTAGTGCAATGTCGGGCGTTGATCGGTGCGCTAATGGCTGGACTGTCCTCCGGATTAAGCAACGAGCGAGCCATTCTCAATGAGGGATTCGGCGATATGCTCAATATACGATTACTGTTAGAATTCCGTCGGGTTACGGGAGCGGTGATTTTGAGCTGGGCTGATTATTGGGCTATCTAGGCTGTGTCCTCTGGATCATGGGACGGAGTCTCGGAGCCAGATCCTGATTGAGGCAATGTCGACCGCGCCGTGGAAGATGTGGTGGTCGCCCACCGTGTCTGCTCGTCGGGCTCGGTTGGCTTGTTGGTCGACCCGCTCGGGATGGTGGTCGCGATCCGGCGGCGGCGCAGGTGCGCGCGGATGGGCCGACTGGAGTAGGCCTTGTCAGCGAGCACTCGGCCGGGTCAGGTGCGGGGACGGCCGCGGCCGCGGCGCCGATCCGGATGTTGGGCATCACCGCCTCGAAGACCACCGCGTCATGGCGCTGCCCTGGGGTAATGACTCGCGAGATCGGCCGGGCGTCGGCGGCCAGGTGATTTGGTGGTCAAGCCCCCATGGGAGCGCCCCAAGGCCTCACCATCTGTGGTCGTCGCACGCCGCACCAGGCGAGCCAACCGCGGTGAGGTGGCTCCCGTTGTGGTAGGTGCCATCGCGCCGCGAGGGGGCATCCGGTGTTCGTACTCAGGCCGGTCGTTCCGGGACGGTCGGCAGAGCGAACTCCTCTTCGGCGATCTCCCACCAGTGGCCGCCGATGCCTTCCGTCCTCGTGATGGCGATGAGGCCCTCGATGGCGATGGTGGGTTCGACGAGTCTGCTGTTCCCTAGGCCGAGGAAGAGTCGCTTCGTGCGACCACGGGAGGCTCGCGTCCCGTAGGGGCCACGCGCCAAGGTCACGGCCACGTACTCACACAGGGCTTTGAAAGCGCGGTACTGTCGATACTCAAGAAGGCGTGCCGGATTTTCGCTACCGCCATCACGTGGAGAAAACGCCTGCGCCTTCCACGTCAGGTCTTGTCCCTTTCGTATCGCTTCCCGCAACGACTGCACGCCCTGCCGGAATGACGCGAAGAGCTGCCGGTCGGTGTCCGAGTGAGTGTATTCCGATGCCAGCTTGACCAGGATCGTTTCGAACCCGCTCTCTGCATCCTCCGCGGTCCTTAAGATGTCCCATGCTCTGGGGTCATCGGCTGGGAAATTCGGCCTGTCGGACGGATTTATGCGATTGTACACCGCCCACATCTTCCATGCAGCGAAGAACTTACCGTAACACTGGTAGAACAGTTGGAGCGATGCCATGTCAGATTCCCGCTGCCGTTTGACCTCATCCCAGCCGTAGGAGACCCGCGTGCCGATCAGCCAGGCCAGAAGCGT
>JAVRPG010000340.1:0-6254 GCA_032162325.1 Mycobacterium sp.
TGGCGGTGGCGCCCACGCTGGACGCCAGGTCCCAGCTGTCGTTGTCGGTCCGTGCCATGAGGCCCTCCTACGTAAGGGTTGCCGAGAGATAGCCGGAGTCGCCCGCGAGGGCGGTCAACTCGTCCTCCGGGAACTCGAAACCGTTGACAGCATATGCTTCTCGGGTCGATCGGATCGTGACGCCCCAAGCTTTCGAGGTCAGGTAGTCCCCCGCGGAACTGCGCTCGCCCCAGTAGAAGAGTTCGGCCAGGTCGAGGTTGGACCCCATGCGGCGGGAGCGCTCATTGAGCTTTTCGGTCAATTCCTCGGGTGAACCCTGAATGTCCATGTGTTCGGTCGCCAGCCGGCTGCCGGGGGCGCTGAGGGTGGTGATGTTGTCAAACAAGCGGTCCTGGGCGTCTGGCGGCAGATAGACCAGCAGTCCCTCGGCGATCCAGGCGGTTGACACGCTTGGATCAAATCCGCTGTCCCGCAACGCCGCCGGCCAGTCGTCGCGGAGATCGATGGCGACGGTGTGATGGTCGGCGGGGGCAGCGGCGCCCAGGCTTGCCAGCACCCTTGACTTGAACTCGATGACCTGTGGCTGGTCGATCTCGAACACCACCGCGTCCGGCGGCCATGGCAGCCGGTACGCGCGGGTGTCGAGCCCGGAGGCCAGGATGACCGCCTGCCGGATGCCCGCCGCCGCGGCACTGGTGAAGAAGTCGTCGAAGAAGCGCGTGCGTACCGCGATCTGCTCACACATCCGCTCCGTGTTGAAGAGTGGATCGTCGCCGGACGCCAGTTCTCCGTCTGCCATTCGGTTGCAGTACTCGAGGCCGACGGCCTTGACCAGTGCATCGGCGAACGGGTCGTTGATGAGCGGGTTGGGCTGTTTGGATGCCAGTGCTCGTGATGCGGCGACACCGGTCGCGGTGGCGCCGACGCTGGATGCCAGATCCCAGGTGTCACCTTCGGTTCGCGCCATGATGTCCTCCTACTTCCGCTTCGCGATGACTGCCAGCGAATTGCGCAGCGGCGCAAGCTCGTCGGTGTCCGGGAACTCCTTGCCGTACGCAGCGAAGACTTCCGGACGGGGCCGCGCGGACACCTGCCAGCCATGTCCGGTCAGGTACTCGACGACGTGGTTGCGCTCACCTTTGTAGAACAGGTCGGCGAGGTCGACGTCGAACCCATGCTCCTGCCATGCGGACCGCATCGCCGCGGCGCGTTCCCCGATGCTCGCACCGGCGTCCGGGTGGAACTCGGTGGCCAGTTGACTGCCCGGCGCGCTGAGCGCGGTGATGTGGTCGAAGAGCCGGTCCTGCGCCTCCGGCGGCAGGTATACCAGCAGGCCTTCGGCGCTCCACGCCGTCGGCTTGCTTTCGTCGAACCCGCTGCGGCGCAACGCCGCCGGCCAGTCCTCACGGAGGTCGATGGCCACGGTGCGACGTTCCGCAGTAGGGGTCGCGCCGATGTCGGTCATCGTCGCCGTTTTGAACTCGATCACCTTTGGCTGGTCGATCTCGTACACGACCGTCCCGTCGGGCCACGGCAGCCGGTACGGCCGCGAGTCCAGGCCAGAAGCCAGGATGACCGCCTGCCGGACACCGTCTGACGCCGCGTTGGTGGAATTGCCACCTCCGGTGGCGGTGGTGGAATTGCCACCTCCGGTGGCGGCGAGGAAGAAGTCGTCGAAGAACTTCGTGCGCACCGCCATCGCCGTGGTCATCAGCGCGGCGGTCGACGCCGTGTCGCCTGACGGCGAGATCTCGCCGTCGGCCAGCTTGGTGAAGAAGTCGACACCGACCGCCCGCACCAGCGGTGCGGCGAAGGGGTCGACGATCAGCGGATTCGGCTCCTTGCTGGCCCGCGCTCGCGCCGCGGCGACCATCGTGGCGGTCGCGCCGACGCTGGACGCGACGTCCCAGCTGTCGGCGTCGGTCCGACTCATCGGCCGGCCCTCGTCATTGTGTCCTCCTCACGTCCGTAGCAAGGGTGCCGCTAACGTACCGGAGCTCGGCGAAGCGACCCATGTCCTCTTCATCGAAGGGCGCTAGATCGTGGGCCGCGAACAGCTCCTTGATGCTGTTGCCAGTCACCTGCCACCCGTGGTCGGCCAGGTAGGCGGCGACCTCGTTGCGGTCACCGAAATAGGCCAACTCGGTCATATCCAGATCGAAGCCGTGCTCGCGCCACTTCTCGGCGATGCCCCGCATCTGCTCCTTGAATTTGTCCTCGTCGCCGGGTTCTGGTGACGGCAGGCTCTCGGTGGCGATTCGGCTGCCCGGCGCGCTGAGCGTCGAGATCGTGTCCAGCAGCCGGTCCTGGGCCTCCGCGGGGAGGTAGCCAAGCAGGCCCTCGGCACTCCAGGCCGTTGGCCTGCTGGGGTCGAAGCCCGCTCCCTTCAGCGCAGCCGGCCAGTCGAAACGCAGGTCGATCGCCACGGCGCGACGATGGGCCGTCGGCAGCGCGGCGAGTTCGGCCATGGTGCGGGTCTTGAACTCGATGACCGCGGGCTGGTCGATCTCGTACACGGTGGTCGCTGCGGGCCACGGCAGCCGGTACGCACGTGAGTCCAGGCCGGACGCCAGGATCACCGCCTGCCGGATGCCTGCAGAGGTCGCGTCGAGGAAGAAATCGTCGAAGAATTTGGTCCGGACCGCCATGTTATCGGTCATCCGCTGCATGCCCATGTTGCCGTCGTTGCCGAGCTGATCGGGATGAAGTTCGCCGGTGGCCAGTCGGGTGAGCACATCGACGCCGACGGCACGCACGAGAGGTTCGGCGAACGGATCGTTGATCAAAGCCGGCTCGGCCTTGCTCGCGATCGCCCTGGCCGCGGCGACCATCGTCGCCGTCGCCCCAACGCTCGATGCCAGATCCCACGTGTCGTTATCCGTGCGTGCCATCGGATGACCCCTGTCTACGAAGTACAAAGCCGTTACTTAGGTGATGTAACGAGTCGCCGCCGACTGTACGCTCCGAATCTGAAGGCCGGCTCGGACGTTGTTGCCTGCAACGGATGCAGGTCGGCTGGACCTCAACTGTTAGTCTCGTAGACTGTTTGACGGGTGACTCCGCAGGTTGCGAACCTGCTGGGGCGCGCACACGACTTAACCAAGACGCTGGTCACACCAGCCCCATTCGCACGCCGCGATCCACAGGTCGGCTGCGCAGGAGGAAGAGTGCTCTCGGCTTTCATCTCTTCGCTCAGGACACCCGACCTGAGGCGAAAGATTCTGTTCACCCTGGGCGTCGTCATCCTGTACCGGGTGGGCGCCTCGCTCCCTTCGCCGGGCGTCAACTACCCGAACGTGCAGAAGTGCGTGGCTCAGGTCAGTGGCGGCGACTCGGCGCAGATCTACTCGTTGATCAACCTGTTCTCCGGCGGTGCACTACTGCATCTGACGGTGTTCGCGGTCGGCATCATGCCCTACATCACCGCCAGCATCATCGTCCAGCTGCTGGGCGTCGTGATTCCGCGCTTCGAGCAGCTGCGCAAGGAGGGACAAGCAGGCCAGGCGAAACTCACGCAGTACACCCGCTACCTGACCATCGCGCTGGCCATCCTGCAGGCCACCAGCATCGTGGCGCTGGCCGCCAACGGCGGGCTGCTGCAGGGCTGCACCCTCGACATCATCCAGGGCCAGAGCGAAGGCCTGAACATCTTCACGCTGGTCGTCATCGTGCTGGTGATGACCGCAGGCGCGGCGCTGACGATGTGGATGGGCGAGCTGGTCACCGAGCGCGGCATCGGCAACGGCATGTCGCTGATGATCTTCGCCGGCATCGCCGCGCGCATCCCGATCGAAGGCAAGACGATCCTGGACAGCCGCGGCGGCATGGTGTTCTCCGCGGTCTGCGTGGCCGCGCTGATCATCATCATCGGCGTCGTGTTCGTCGAGCAGGGCCAGCGGCGCATCCCAGTGCAGTACGCCAAACGGATGGTGGGCCGGCGCATGTACGGCGGCACGTCGACATACCTGCCGCTCAAGGTCAACCAGGCTGGCGTTATCCCGGTCATCTTCGCGTCGTCGCTGATCTACATCCCGCACCTGATCACCCAGCTGATCACCGGTGGAAGCGCCAGCCCCGGCAACAGCTGGTGGGCGCGGTTCGTCGCCAACAACCTGACCAACCCCGCCGACCCGGTGTACATCGCCATCTACTTCGGGCTGATCATCTTCTTCACGTACTTCTACGTGTCGATCACGTTCAACCCCGACGAACGTGCCGACGAGATGAAGAAGTTCGGCGGCTTCATCCCCGGCATCCGCCCGGGCAAACCCACCGCCGATTACCTGCGCTACGTGCTTAGCCGCATCACCCTTCCGGGCTCGATCTATCTGGGCGTGATCGCCGTGCTGCCGAACCTGTTCCTGGAGATCGGCAACAGCGGCGGTGTGCAGAACTTGCCGTTCGGCGGGACCGCGGTTCTGATCATGATCGGCGTCGGATTGGATACCGTCAAACAGATCGAGAGCCAGCTGATGCAACGCAACTACGAAGGGTTCCTGAAGTGAGAGTCGTTCTCCTCGGACCGCCTGGCGCGGGCAAAGGCACACAGGCCGAGAAGCTGTCCGAGAAGCTCGGCATTCCGCAGATCTCGACGGGCGACCTGTTCCGCAAGAACATCAGCGAGGGCACGCCGTTGGGCATTGAGGCCAAGCGCTACCTCGACGCCGGCGATCTGGTGCCATCGGAGTTGACGAACAAGCTGGTCGAAGACCGGATCCAAGATGAGGACGCGGCTGCCGGGTTTATTCTCGACGGCTATCCCCGCTCGGTGGAGCAGGCCCAGGCGCTCGACGAGATGCTCAAGAACCACAACACCAAGCTCGACGCGGTGCTGGAGTTCGCCGTGTCCGAGGCGGAGCTGTTCGAGCGGCTGAAGTCGCGCGGCCGCGCCGACGACACCGAAGAGGTCATCCGCAACCGGATGCAGGTGTACCGCGACGAGACCGAGCCCCTGTTGGAGTACTACAGCCACAACAACCTGCAGACGGTCGACGCGGTGGGCGGGCTGGACGAGGTGTTCGCCCGAGCACTCAGGGCGCTTGGTCGGTGAACCGACCGTCAAGGCGGGGCAAGTAGTCGATGATCGGCCTTCCGGGGCTGCGCAACCGCAAGGTCGTCGCGCAGCGCAGCGCAGGTGAACTCGATGCGATGGCAGCCGCCGGGTCGTTGGTCGCGTCCGCGCTTTCGGCGGTGCGGCAGGCGGCCGCCCCGGGGGTCTCCACTCTGGCGCTCGACGAGATCGCCGAGTCGGTCATCCGTGGCGGTGGCGGCATTCCGTCGTTTCTCGGTTACCACGGCTTCCCGGCCAGCATCTGCGCATCGGTGAATGATCGTGTGGTGCACGGGATTCCATCTGCCGCCGAGACATTGGCACCGGGGGACCTGGTGTCGATCGACTGTGGCGCGATCCTCGACGGCTGGCACGGCGACTCGGCGGTCACGTTCGGCATCGGGACCCTGATCCCTGTCGACGAAGCGCTGTCGCAGGCCACCCGTGAGGCGATGGAGGCGGGCATCGCCGCCATGCTGCCCGGCAACCGGCTCACCGACGTCTCGTACGCCATCGAGGCCGAAACGCACGCAGCCGAGGCGCGTTATGAGCGCAAGTTCGGCATTGTCGCTGGATACGGGGGCCACGGCATCGGCCGCCAAATGCACATGGACCCGTTCCTGCCCAATGAGGGCGCCCCCGGCCGCGGGCCCTACCTGGCACCGGGTTCGGTGCTGGCCATCGAACCGATGCTCACCCTCGGCACCACGAAGACGGTTGTGCTCGAGGACGAATGGACCGTCGTGACCGCCGACGGGTCGCGCGCCGCACACTGGGAGCACACCGTGGCCGTCACCGACGACGGCCCGCGAATACTCACCGCGTAGTACGCATCTTGACCAAATAGCCGCGCGCCGTCTCTGCCGCGCGTAGTAATGAACCCGAACACCGCCAACGTCGTATCTAAGACGGAGGTTGGTAGTGGACGATTCAGAGGCCGCCATGATGCGGGTGCTCTATGAGGAGCATGCCGGGGCGCTGTGGCGTTACGCGCTGCGGCTCACTGGGGATCAAGCGCGTGCGGAGGACGTGGTGCAGGAGACGCTGCTACGCGCATGGCGCCACCCCGAGGTGACCGACGACGTCGAGCGGTCGGCCAGGGCGTGGCTGTTCACCGTGGCGCGCAACCTCATCATCGACGAGCGTCGCAGCGCGCGGTACCGCAACGAAGCCGGCACACCCGACCTCGAGCAGGTCGCCGATC
>JAVRPG010000341.1:0-8354 GCA_032162325.1 Mycobacterium sp.
ATTGAATCGTCGCTGCCCTACGAGATCTCCAACGAGCTGGAGACGTTGGGCGCCTACGACTTCGGCGGGAAGCTGGTCGACTCGATGACCGCGCATCCGAGGATTTGCCCGACGACCGGCGAGCTGCACTTCTTCGGCTACGGCAGCATCTTCGAGCCCTATGTCACCTATCACCGGGCCGACGCCAACGGCGAGTTAACCATCAACCGGCCGCTGGATGTCAAGGGGCACACCATGATGCACGACTTCGCCCTGACCGCCGAGCACGTCGTCTTCATGGACCTGCCGCTCGTGTTCAATCTCGACGTTGCGATCAAGGGCGAAGGCGACATGCCCTATCGGTGGAGCGACGAATACGGCGCCCGGTTCGGTGTGTGATGCGTCGCGACGACCCGTTCGGGCCGGTGCGGTGGTTCGACATCGACCCCTGCTATGTCTTCCACGTCGCCAACGCCTACGACCGTGGCACATCAATCGTGCTGCACGCGATCGGCTACCCGAATTATGGCGCGACACTGGCGGATTCGACGCTGACGGGGCGCTGTGGAGCTGGACCATCAACCTGCAGAGCGGCACGGTCACCGAGCGCCAGCTCGACGACCGTGCGGTGGAGTTCCCCCGCATCGACGACCGGCTGGCCACCCTGCCGGCTCGCCACGCGGTGTCGGTCGGCGACGGCCGCCTGGTGCGCTACGACCTGACCACCGGCGACGCTGTCGAGCATGCCTTCGGCACCGCGCAGTCGCCGGGCGGGCCGGGCGAGGCGGTTTTCGTGCCGGGTTCAGGCACAGCCGACGAGAGCAACGGCTGGTACATCGGCTATGTCTATGACCCCGCGCGTGACGGTATCGATCTGGTGATCATCGATGCCTTGGATTTCACCGCGCAGCCAGTTGCCAGAATCGAGCTGCCCCACCGTGTTCCGTACGGCTTCCACGGAAACTGGATACAGGCCTAGAGGCCTGGTAACCGCATTGTGACCCGCACTGGCCGGCCGAGGCGCGGCGCTGTCAGGTCACTGTGTGACCTGCATTTTCTGCCCGGTATCTAGTTTCACGGCAACTGGATAACGGGTTGAGTAACGTGACCGGCCATGGCGGTCAAGTGGCTGGACGAACCTGAGGCCCACGACTACGACGCCGCGGCGGCCTACCTCAGCATGCTCGCGGAGAAGGACGCTGTCGACAAGACGGTTGCGGCGCTGAAGGCCGCGAAACCCGTGTATCAAAAGGCCAAGGACATCCTGCGTGCGGCCGGGCTGGCGCTGCTACCGGAGAGCAACACCCACGTCAGGGCGGATCTGGGCAAGATCAGCGACGGCAGGAAACTCTCGCCGATCCTGCTCGTGCGGGGCAGCGCGGCCGGCGGGTATGCGCTGCAGATCGCCGACGGCTATCACCGGGTGTGCGCGAGCTATCTCACCGACGAAAACACAAACATCCCTTGCCATTTGGTGTCCTGGCAAGCATGACTGCCGGGTTCGGCTTCGACACGCTGGCGCTGCTCGCCGTCATCGGCATGACCGGGCCGCTGCTCGCCTCCCTGCCGCGCTTCCGGGTGCCGGTGATCATCGGTGAACTGGTCGCCGGACTGGTGGTCGGAAGGACGGGCTTCGGGATCGTCGATCCAGGCGATGCCACGTTCACGCTGCTGGCCGACATCGGGTTCGCATTGGTGATGTTCGTCGTCGGAACGCACGTCCCGGTACGGGACAAGACGTTGCGGTCGGAGATTCCGAAGGCGTTCCTGCGGGCGGTCGCCGTCGGAGCCGTTGCGGCCGTACTGGGGGTGATGTTGGCACACGTGTTCGGCACCGGCCACGCGCCGTTGTACGCCGTGCTGATGGCGTCGTCCTCTGCCGCGCTGGCGCTGCCGGTGATCGACTCGCTGAAGCTCAATGGCCCTCAGGTGCTTTCCGTGACGACCCAGATCGCCATCGCGGACGCCACCTCGATTGTGTTGCTGCCATTGGTGATCAACCCAACCCAGGCGCCACGCGCGGCGCTCGGCGCCCTGGCGATCGCCGGGTTCGCCGCGGCGTTGTTCGTCGTGCTGCGTGCCGGTGATCGGCGCGGATGGCGCAAGCGCCTGCACGACTATTCGCACGACCGCGAGTTCGCGCTCGAACTCCGCATCAGCCTGATCATGCTGTTCGCCCTCTGTGCGCTCGCGGTCACCACGCACGTGTCGATCATGCTGGCAGGCTTCGCCCTTGGCCTGGTGATTTCTGGGTTCGGCGAACCGCGTCGACTGGCCCGCCAGCTGTTCGGCATCACCGAGGGGTTCTTCAGCCCGCTGTTCTTCGTCTGGCTGGGCGCATCCCTGCAAGTGCGCGAACTCGGCGAGCACCCGTCGCTGATCCTGCTCGGTGTCGGCCTCGGGGCGGGTGCGGTGCTGGCGCATTGCGTGGGCCGGTTGTTCGGTCAGCCCGTGACGTTGGCGGTGTTGTCGGCCGCGCAATTGGGCGTGCCGGTCGCCGCAGCAACGCTTGGTACCGAGCAGCATCTGCTCGTGCCCGGTGAGCCGTCGGCGCTGATGCTGGGAGCGTTGGTTGCCATCGCGTCGGCGTCGATCGCCGGGGCGTTGGCGGCCCGCCGTCAGAGCGCCGACGAGTCCAACGCAGCGGGGTAAGCGGGGCAGGCCGCGGGTCGGCGATGAGGGGCAGGCGCGTCACTGCTGAACGCCGGGGCCTGGGCCCCTCAACGCCATTGCAATGGACATCCGACCACTGCAAGGCCTATGTCACTTGAGCCGCAAATGTGGCGGGGCAGCGCGAAACCCCTCGCTCCGCGCGCGTCGCCGGCGGCTTGAAAGCTGAGTTACAGATGTGCGGCCGGTACATGGCCGTCCCGGTATGGCAATGTCACCAAGGTGGTCGGCGCAAGCTGGTGCTTCTGCGAGCCAGCGGCTTAGAGCGGCTGGCTGCACCCCGACCGGGCTGCGGTTTCAACATTTGAAACGTTAGCAAACTCGGTGGGTGCTGCACCAGACCCGAACAGACGCGTTGGACTCCCGTCGTCAGAGCGCCTCCAACGCGTCAACCGGGTAAGCGGCGTTGGCGCGGTAGGTGTTCGGGCTGACGCCGTAGGCGCGTTTGAATGCGCTGCTCAACGCGAACGGGGTGCTGTAGCCAACCTGCCGGGCGACCGCCGCGATGGTGGCCTGGCTGGACCGCAACAGGTCGGCGGCCAGTGCGAGTCGCCAATTGGTCAGGAACGCGATGGGTGGTTCGCCGACCTGTTCGGTGAATCTGCTTGCAAACACTGCACGCGAACTCCCCACGGCCGCAGCAAGATTGGCGACCGTCCATGGATGAGCTGGATTGTTGTAGATCAACTTCAGTGCCGGGCTAACCACCGGGTCGTGTTCGGCGAGCCACCAGGTCGGGGCGTTCTCGTCGCGGTCGAACCAGGTGCGCAGCACGGCGATCAGCAACAGGTCGAGCAGCCGGTCCAGGTATGCCTCCTGGCCTGGCCCGTCGTTGCCTGCCTCGGCAGCGAGCAGGTCCACCAGCGGGGTTTCCCATTCGTCGGCGCGTAGCACCAGCACCCTCGGCAACGCGTCGAGCAGTCGCGAACTGACCTCGCTTCGGCCTTCGTAGGCACAGATCACCGAGCGCGTCGCGCCCGACGGACTATTGCCCCATGTGCGCACCCCGAGAGACATTTCGAACCGCAGGTCCTCGCCGGACAGTGTGGCGCAGCGCTGGCCCGGATGGATGACGACCATGGGCGTCGTGGCTGGATCGTCGGCGAAGACGTAGTGCTCGGTGCCGCGGGTCAGCGCGACGTCGCCCGGGCCGAGTCGGGCGATCCCGCTGCATTCACCGACGATCGCCGCGCTGCCGTGGGTCTGGCAGATCAACGTCAGCGGTGCCTCGTCTCTGATGCTCATCGACCACGGCGGATCCATCATCATCCGCAACACGAATGCGCCTCGCGCTCGCACACCGTCGAGCAGGCCGACCACGGCGTCCACTCCGGGAGCCTATCGTCATCCCGCCTTCGCGCGCGGCCGATAACCGGCGAGAAACACCCCGACTCCTGACCGGATATAGCCGTCGACGTCGATGCTGGCCAGCACCTGCGGTCCGCCGTAGAACAGGGCCTGATCGATGGACCGCCCGACGATCAGAAACGCGAAATGCTCTGCGGCAACGGCAGGTTCGGGGACGTGCAGCAGGCCGCGGTCGTGCAGCGCGGAAAAGCAGTCGGCGAACGCGGCGAGTGTGCGGGCGGGCGCCTGGTCGTAGTAGAGCTGCGCCAACTCGGGCACCCGGTTGGCCTCGCCGACGACCAGTCGTCGCAACTGAACAACCGGCTCTTGCAGGACCGCGCGCAGGTAGTCGGCGGCCAGCGCGGTCAGGTCGGCTTCGAGGTCGGCGGTGTCGGCCAGCGCCCTGATCCTCTTGAGGAACGGCGCGACCGTGCGCTCCAGCGCGTTGTCGACGATCGCCAGCAGCAGTTCGTGCTTGTCACCGAAGTGTTTGTAGACCGTCTGCTTGGAGACCTCGGCCGATGCGGCGATCTGGTCGACGCTGGTGCCCTGGTAGCCGTTGGTCAGGAACAGGTCTCGGCCCGCCGACAGGATGGTTAGGCGCTTGCGCGCCGAACGGCCCAGCATCGGCTCTGTCACATCGCCTCCTCCCGAGGGGTACTGGACAGTCTAGTTCTATGCTACGGTACTGTACCGTCTAGTTCCGTTAGCTCCGGGAGGCACGCCATGACCACGACCGATTGCCCACCGCTGCCGGTCCGGATCACCAAGTCGCTGCTGGGCTACGGCGTCATCGCAGGCCCCATCTACGTGGTGGTGGTCGCCGCGCAGATTGCGACCCGCGACGGCTTCGACCCGACTCGGCACGCCGCCAGCCAGCTTGCGAACGGCGACTGGGGCTGGATCCAGATCGTCACCTTTCTGGTCACCGGCGCGATGACGATCGCGGCGGCTGTCGGCGTGCGCCGCGCCCTCGGACCGGGGCGCCTTTCGGCGTGGGCGTCGGGTCTGCTCGGGGTCTACGGCGCCGGTCTCGTCGCCGCCGGGATCTTTCGGGCCGACCCGTCGGACGGCTTCCCGCCGGGCACTCCGCCAGGTATGGGTGAGGTCAGTTGGCACGGCCTGGCCCATTTCACGGTGGCGGGCATCGCTTTCGCCTGCCTTGTCGCGGCGTGCTTCGTTCTCGGGACATGGTTCGCCCGCAACGGCCTGACGTCCTTGGCGTGGTTCTCACGCATCACCGGGGTGGTGTTCGCAGGCAGCTTCATGGCGCTGTCGTCCGGATCTGGCGGAGCGACAACGATTCTGGTGTTCACCGCCGCCGTCGTGCTGGTCTGGGCCTGGTTGGCCGCGGTGTCGGTCAAGCTCTACAAGGCCGTGGGACAGGGGTTGCCAACTGCTGGCGGGATACTGAGCGGAAGTGATTGATACTGCGCGGTAGTGAGCGGTGTCAGTGTGGCGATCGGCGTTGATGTCGGTGGTGGCTGCCAGGATGTGGTGCATCGCTGAGGGGCGGTCGCTGCGCCGGATCGGTGATCCGGTGGTGGTGGCGCCCGCGCCTGCGGGTGTGCGGCTCCGGACTCGGATACGTCCGACGGCCGAGGAAGCCGAGGCGCTGACCGCGATGGGCGAGCTGCTTGGGTCGGTGTATCGCGGTGAGCTGGTCGAGCGGATTCGACTGGGTCGCTTGGATCGCACGACCCACGCCCGGTGGCGCGCGGAGCGTAAGCAGGCCGTCACCGCGGTGTCGTCGTCACGGTGGGCAGGAGCGATCACCCGCGCCGTGGAGGATCAATACCAGCTGGGGATGCGGGGTGTGGCCGCCCAAGTAGCGGATCTGCGCGCTGCGGTTGAGGTGCTGGCGCAGCGGTGCGTACTGCGTCCCGGCCAGCTCGCGCCGGCGGAGGGCACCGAACCCCACGGTCGATCGCGCCGCCGGCGTCATGGGTATCGCAGCGCGGCGGAACGGTTCACCAAGACCCGCCGACTGGCCGTGTTGCGAGACCGGTTGGCCACCGCCGAGGATGTCCTGACCGCCGGTCGTCCGTCGATCACCGTGGGCGGGAAACGGTTGTGGCGCAACCGTAACCACCTCGCCGCCTCCGACATGGACGAACAGCTGTGGCGGGACCGCTGGGATGCCGCGCGGATGTTTTTGACCGCCGACGGCGAGTCGGGCAAGTCCGGCGGCAACGAAACCATCCGCGTCGACGAGCACGGACGGCTGCGGGTCAAGGTTCCATCCGCCCTCGTCGAGGAACTGGGCGCCCACCTGCAGATCGCCGTGCCGGTGCAATTCACCCACCGCGACGGCGAATGGTTGGCGCGAGTGGCGGCACGACGGGCGGTGCGTTACGACATCAGCTACGACCCGGATCGGGGCCGCTGGTATCTGGATGCGTCCTGGAAAACCTCGCCCGAACCAGTGTCCTCATTCGATGAATTGCGCACCGGGCGGGTGCTGGGGGTGGATCTCAACCACGGCCACTTGGCCGCCTGCGTGCTCGATGCGTTCGGTAATCCGATCGGTGAGCCGGTCACCATCGAGGTGGTCACCGCTGGGCTGCGGGCGTCACGGCGCGACGGGCGGGTGCGTGCGGCCATCACCGATCTGCTCGATCACGCCCAACAGCACAACTGCTCGGCGTTGGTGGTCGAGAACCTCAACTTCGCCGACACGCGCGCCACCGGCCGGGAAACCCTCGGCCGCGGTCACCGCGGAAAGCGACTGCGCCGCACGGTAGCCGGTATTCCCACCGCCAGGTTCCGGACCCGGCTGACCGGTATGGCCAGCCGCCGCGGGATCGCCGTGATCGGGGTGGACCCGGCCGACACCAGCCGCTGGGGTGCTCAACACTGGCGCGAACCCTTGCAACAGCAGACTTCCGAACCGGTTACCCGGCACCATGCCGCGGCGGCCGCGATCGGCAGACGTGGCCTCGGACTGGCGATCAGGCGGCGGCCGGCAGGACCCCGCAGCGGACAGCGGACCGCTGCGGGCACGCCACCGGCCAGGCCCGAACATCAGCCGAGCACCACACAACGACGGCGCCGCAGTTCCGGCCCACCGACACGCCCACCACGAGGCATGCCGGTCCACCGGAAAACACCCACCGCCAGCGGCCAACACCGTTCGGGCCGCACAGGACTCAATCCTGCTCACTAACTAATAACTAGGAACGGTAGACGCTCACGTATGCGGTCGGGACGGTGAACGATGGATCGTCTCGGCTGTTCCCGGTTGACTTCTGGTCATGAATACAAGCCCCTTGGTCATCCTGACCTCCATCGCTGCTCTCTTCTCGGCGGCCGCAGGCGGCATGATGTATGTGTTCTCCGCCTTCGTGATGCGCGGCCTGGATCGAATCGGCCCTGTCGATGCCATCACCGCGATGCGTGGCATCAACGCCGAGGCGAACTCGAACCCGGTATTCCTGCTGGGCTACTTCGGCGCGACGATCCTGGCCCTGGTGGTCGGCGTCATCGCCGTGATTCAGCTGCAGCAGCCCGGTAGCTGGTGGGTGTTGGTCGGCGCGGTGTTCGCCATCCTCAGCGCGGTCATCACGATGGTTTTCAACGTGCCGCTGAACAACCATCTCGACACAGTGAACCCAGTCGGGCTGTCGGCAGCCGACGCGGCGCGCGAGTGGCAGGCGTACTTCTCGACCTGGACTGCGTGGAACCACGCCCGCACGGTCACCAGCTTCATCGGAGCAGCGCTGCTGCTGTTCGGCATTCGCTACCGCTGAAGGCTAGCTCGGCGGAGTGAACCCGCCGGAGTCGGCAGACGGCGGCGATGCCTGTGACATCGGCTGCTGGTACGCGGGCTGCGCGGGCCACTGCGGCCACTGAGGCGGAGGACCGACCGGCGGCGACGGGCGCAACCTCGCCAGTTCCCGACGGTGCCGCTCGGCCAGCACCGCGGCCAGCACCAGTTGCGGCGGAGTGCCGGGCGGGGGCGGCGGCGATATCTGGGCGACAACCTCACCCGTGATCCGGTAGGCCATCTGATCGCGTACCTGAGGATCCAATTGCGATGCGCGGGAGAGGAACTGGCGAGCCAGCTCGGCCTGGTCGGCGCCGAGGCCCGACAGTTGAAGCGACGACGCCCACCACGCCAGCTGCGGCGGCATCAGCGGCGGTGGGGGCATCCGCGGCCCACGCTCACTGATCACCACAGTGCCTGCGAACACGTCGCCGATGCGTTTTCCCTTTGGTGACAACAGGCTACAGATAACCGCAGGCCCGCCGACGAATATCCAAATCTCGATAATCCCGGACAGCGCACGAAACAGCGCTTGGCGGAAGCGTTCCGGACCGCCGTCCTCCGACACCACCCGCAGCCCCAGCGCCATCTT